>NZ_JAWQRR010000056.1:0-126776 GCF_033446045.1 Plantactinospora sp. KLBMP9567
GACGGCGCGGGCCACCGCGAGCAGCTTGGCGCGGACCACCCGGGCCGAGGTCATCATCTCGGCGGCCGGCAGCGCGCAGGCGAGCACCACCCGCCGTTCCATGTCCTTGTCCGGGGTGACCAGCACGGCCGCGCAGGCGACGCCGTGCCGGAACTGGCCCAGTTCCAGGTGCATCCCGCGCCGGTCGCCTGCCGCCAGGTCCGCCTCGAACGCGTCGGCGGCGACCAGGGTCGCCGAGGTGAACGGCCGCATGCCGTACTCGCGGAGGTAGCGGAACCGCTGCTCCGGGGTGAGGGTGGCCAGCAGCGCCTTGCCGAGCGCGGTGGCGTGAGCGCCCTCGTCGAAGCCGGGCACCAGGTCCTCCAGGTACGGCGACCGGGGCCCCTCGGCGAGCGCGGTGATCGCCACCTGCCCGCCGACGAACCGCCCCAGGTAGTGGCTGTAGCCCGTGTCCGAGGCGGCCCGACGCAGCGACTCGCCCACCGCCGGCGGCCCACGGAACGCGGTGACCAGTTCGCGGTACCGGTCCGCCACCTCCAACCCGACGATGTACGTGCCGTCTTCGCGCCTGATCACGTAGCCCTCGTAGGCGAGCGTGCGCACCAGGTGGTACGTGGTGGCCACAGTCAACTCGCAACGCCGGGCAATCTGTTTCACGGTCAGGCCCTTCGGTGCCCGTCCCACCGCTTCGAGCACGCGCAAGGCACGCGACACGCTGCGGATCAGGTCCGAAGGTTCCGCCAAGGGGTCGCGCACAACCACCTCCGCCGCCGGGGACTTACAGAATATGAAAAACCGGGCGCCTGCGAAATGCCCGATCGGATTGAGGATGCCAGATCTACAGCGACCGTGCGTACAGCGACGGACACGATCGGTTCATACGGGTAGCTCGCGTAGGCTCGTCCCAAATGGCCGATCTAACCGCTGACACCCCGGAATCCGTAACCTTTGCCCGGCCGACTCGTACCGTGCTCGCCGCCGCGGTCATCACGGTGGCCGGCGTACTGCCGGTCTTCCTGATCGGCGGACTCGCCGTGCAACTCGGCGCCGAGTTGGACTTCTCTCCCGCCGGGCTGGGGCTGGCCGTCGCGGTCTACTTCGGCGTGAGCGCGCTCGCCTCCGTCCCGTCCGGCGCCCTCGTCGAGCGGTACGGCCCGACCGCCGCCGCCCGGGCCAGCCTGCTGCTGGTCGCCGCCGCGATGCTGGCGGTCGCCGCCGTGGCCCGCTCCTACCCCGTGCTGCTCGCCCTGCTGGCGGCGGTCGCCGTGGCCAACCCGCTCGGGCAGATGTCCAGCAACGCCACCCTGGCGCACCGGGTACCGCCCGGCCGGCAGGGCCTCTCCTTCGGGATCAAACAGGCCGCCATTCCGGCCGGTACCCTGCTCGCCGGGGCCGCCGTACCGGCACTGGCGCTGACCGTCGGCTGGCGCTGGGCGTTCGTCGCCGCCGCCGTACTGGCACTGGCGATCCTGCCGGTCGTACCGACCGGTCAGCGGCAGGTGGCGGACCCGGCAGCGCGGCGCGGCGGCCGGGCGACCGGGGCGCTGGTCGCCCTCGGCGTGGCCGGCACCCTGGCGGCCGGCTCGGCGAACGCCCTCGGCACCTTCCTGGTCGACTCCGCGGCGGCCCGTGGACTCTCCCCGGGAGTCGCCGGGCTGGTGCTCACCCTCGGCGGCGCCGTCTGCCTGCTCTCCCGGATCCTGATGGGCGCACTGGCGGACCGCCGCTCCGGCGGCCACCTCAACACCGTCGCCGCGATGCTGGTGGTCGGTGCCGCCGGGCTGGGCCTGCTGCACCTGGCCGCTCCGCTGGCCCTGGTGGTCGGCGTGGTACTCGCGTTCGGCCTGGGCTGGGCCTGGCCCGGGGTGCTCAACTTCGCCGTGGTCCGGCTGCATCCGCAGGCACCGACCACCGCCACCTCGATCACCCAGACCGGGGTGTACGCGGGCGGCTGCCTCGGCCCGCTCGGCCTCGGTACCCTCGCCGAACACCTCGGGTACCCGACGATGTGGCTGGTCGCGGCGGCGGCGATGCTGCTCGCCGCCGGGCTGATGCTGGTCGGCCGGCGGATGCTGCTGACCTCGCTCCGGCGCCGGGTCGGCGGCGCCACCCCGCCGGTCGGTGGTTCGGCCCGGGTGCCCCGGCAGCGTCGTAGGCCGGCCGAACACCACGAGACCGGCGAGACGGATTCCGCCGTGGCCTGACCCCCGCCCGTCCACCCCCGACCGGACAGCGCCGCCACCGCGTCGTGCGGCGCCGTCAGCCGGTATCGCGAACAGGTTCCGAGCGGCGTCCCGGGCGGCTCAGCCGGTGCGGTCGGCGATGAAGTCGCAGAGCGATTCGAGAGCCTGCCGGGGGCCGGTGTCGGGCAGCGGGGCGAGGCAGGACCGGGCCTCCTCGGCGTAGCTGCGGACGGTCTCCCGGGCCCGCTTCAGCGCCGGAGACTCGCGGAGCAGGCCGAGCGCCTCGGCGTGCAGCGCGTCGTCGGTGATCGGGCCGAGCGAGAGGATCTCGCGCAGCCGCACCGAGGCCGCGTCGCCGTCGTCGGCGCCGAGCGCGTAGAGCACCGGCAGGGTCGGCACGCCCTCCCGCAGGTCGGTGCCGGGGGTCTTGCCGGACTGCACCGACTCGGAGGAGATGTCGAGCAGGTCGTCGGAGAGCTGGAAGGCGACCCCGATGGTCTCGCCGTACCCGGCCAACGCCTCGATGTGCATGGCCTGGGCGCCGCCGAACATGCCGCCGAACCGGGCCGAGGTGGCGATCAGGGAACCGGTCTTCTCGGCGATCACGTTCAGGTAGTGCGCGACCGGGTCGGCGTCGCGCGGGCCGACGGTCTCGGCGATCTGCCCGTGCACCAGCCGGGCGAACGTCCGGGCCTGCAACCGGACCGCCTCGGTGCCGAGGTCCGCGGCGATGTCGGCGGCCCGGGCGAAGAGGTAGTCGCCGACCAGGATCGCCACCGAGTTGCCCCACCGGGAGTTGGCGCTCGGCGCACCCCGACGCACCGACGCCTCGTCCATCACGTCGTCGTGGTAGAGCGTGGCGAGGTGGGTGAGCTCGATCACCACCGCCGCCGGTACGACCTGCGGGGCGGCCGGATCACCGAACTGGGCGCCCAGCGCCACCAGCAGTGGCCGGAACCGCTTGCCGCCGGCATCGACCAGGTGCCGGGCCGCCTCGTCCACCATGGGATCGGCGCTGGCGACGTTGTCGCGCAGCTCCGTCTCCACTCTGGCCAGCACGCTGGCCACCGATGCTTCCACGCGGGCATCCGCGAACTCGAGCCCGATCGTGTCCAGCCCGAGCGCCGCCATGCCGCCAGCCGTTCCCCCCACGCCTTCAACCATGCCACACCCGCCGGCCAACCCCTGGTCGGGGGCGGTTGACCTCGGAACGGGCGCGGGGGCGGCCCGTCATCGGACGAATTCGGCGGCGCCGTTGGCGAGATCCAGCAGCGGCGCCGGGGCCACCCCGAGTACCAGCGTGGCGACGACCCCGATCATCAGGGCTGCCGCGGTCAGCCCACCCGGCAGCGACACCGTCGGAGTGGACTCGCCCGGCTCGGAGAGCCACATCATCACCACGACCCGCAGGTACGGGAAGGCGAGGATCATGCTGGTCAGCACACCCACGATCACCAGCCAGACCTGACCGGCGTCGAGCGCCGCCCCGAACACCGCGAACTTGCTGGTGAAGCCGCTGGTCAGCGGGATACCGGCGAAGGCGAGCAGCAGGAAGGTGAAGAGCCCGGCATAGAGCGGCGAACGCCGGCCCAGCCCGGCCCACCGGGACAGGTGGGTCGCCTCGCCGTCCGCGTCCCGGACCAGGGTCACCACGCCGAACGCGGCGAGCACCGTGAAGCCGTACGCGACGAGGTAGAACATCGTGCTGGACAGCCCGTCCTTGGAGAGCACCAGGGCACCGACCAGCAGGTAACCGGCGTTCGCCACCGAGGAGTACGCGAGCAGCCGCTTGATGTCCGTCTGGGTGACCGCGAGCACCGCCCCGACCAGCATGGTCAGTACCGCGATGGCGCCGAGCACCGGAGTGAAGTCCCAGCTCGCCCCGGAGAACGCGACGTGCAGCACCCGGAGCAGACCGCCGAACGCGGCGACCTTGGTGCAGGCGGCCATGAAGCCGGTGATCGGGGTCGGTGCGCCCTGGTAGACGTCCGGGGTCCAGACGTGGAACGGCGCCGCCGCGATCTTGAAGAGCAGGCCGATGGAGAGCAGCGCGAGCCCGGCGAAGAGCAGCACCTCGCTGGCGGCCGAGTCGGTGACCGCGGTCCGGATGGTGCCGAAGTCGACGCCGCCACCGGAGCCGGTGCCGCCGGCCCCGACCGTGAAGCCGTAGACCAGCGCCATGCCGAAGAGGAAGAACGCCGAGGCGTACGAGCCGAGCAGGAAGTATTTCAGTGCCGACTCCTGGCTCAGCAGCCGCCGGCGCCGGGCCAGCGCGCAGAGCAGGTAGAGCGGCAGCGAGAACGCCTCCAGCGCGATGAACATCGTCAGCAGGTCGTTCGCGGCGACGAAGAGCAGCATGCCGGAGATGGCGAACAGGGTCAGCGGGTAGACCTCGGTCGCCCCGCCCTCGTCGGCGGCCTGCCGCTGGTCCTCCGGCGACCCGACGGTGACCGCGGCGTGCGCCACGAACGCGCCGCCGCGCTGCACCGACCGCTCACCGATCAGCAGCAGCGCCATCCCGGAGAGCACCAGGATCGCGCCCTGGAGGAAGAGCGTCGGGCCGTCGACCGCGATCGCCGAGCTGGCGGTGACCAGCCGGTCGTGCGCGTTCAGCACCACCGCGACCAGCGCGCCGGCCACGGCCAGCAGGCCGAGGACGAGCTGCGTGTAGTGCCGGCTCTTCCGGGGGACGAACGCCTCGACCAGGATGCCGAGCACGGAGGCTCCGAAGAGCACCAGGATCGGTGCCAGAGCCGCGTAGTCGATGTCCGGCAGCTTGAGATCCATTATCGGACCTTCCTTACGTACGCGACTGGCAGCCGGCTCACCGGTGTGCCTCCTGGACGGTGCCCACCGTCGGCGCCGGATCCTGCGTGCCGAGGTCCTGCTCCATGGTGGCCTGGACGGCGGGGTTGATGACGTCGGTGACCGGCTTCGGATAGAAGCCGAGCAGCAGCAGCAACGCGATCAGCGGGGCGACCACGACCTTCTCCCGTACCGACAGGTCCCGCCGCATCCCCTCCACCCCGGACAGCGCCGGGTTCAGCGTGCCCTGGGTGGTCCGCTGGATCATCCACAGCACGTACGCGGCGGCCAGGATGATCCCGACGGTGGCGATGATCGCGACCGGTTTGTTCACCGTGTAGGTGCCGATCAGCACCAGGAACTCGGAGATGAACGGCGCCGTGCCGGGCAGCGCCAGCGAGGCGAGACCGGCGAAGAAGAACACCCCGGCGAGCAGCGGTACCAGCTTGCCGGCGCCGCCGAAGTCGGTGATCAGCGCGGAGCCGCGCCGGGCGACCAGCATGCCCACCACCAGGAAGAGCAGCCCGGTGGCGAGGCCGTGGTTGACCATGTAGAGCACCGCGCCGGTGCCGGCCTGGGTGGTGAAGGCGAAGAGCCCGACGCCGATGAAACCGAAGTGCGCGATCGAGGTGTACGACACCAGCCGCTTGAGGTCGTTCTGCCCGACCGCCAGCAGGGCGGCGTAGATGATGCCGATCAGCGCCAGCGCGATGGCGTACGGGGCGAACCACTTCGACGCCTCGGGGAAGAGCGGCAGGCAGTACCGCAGGATGCCGAAGGTGCCGACCTTGTCCATCACGCCGACCAGCAGCGCGGCGGAACCGGCCGGGGCCGCGCCGCCGGCGTCCGGCAGCCAGGTGTGGAACGGGAAGAACGGTGCCTTGATCGCGAAGGCGATGAAGAACCCGAGGAAGAGCCAGCGCTCGGTGCCGGTGGAGATGTCGATCTGGGTCAGCGCCTGCCAGTCGAAGGTCTTGCCGCCGACCACCCAGAGCCCGATCACCGCGGCCAGCATGAAGAGGCCGCCGACCAGCGAGTAGAGGAAGAACTTCACCGCCGCGTACTGCCGCTGGTGACCGCCGTAGCTGCCGATCAGGAAGTACATCGGCACCAGCATGACCTCGAAGAACACGTAGAAGAGGAAGACGTCGGCGGCGGCGAAGACGCCGATCATCGTGCACTCGAGGAAGAGCAGCAGCGCGAAGTAGACCGGCACGGAGCGCTTGGACTTCTCGGCGTCGTGCCAGGAGGCCAGGATCACCAGCGGCACCAGCAGGGCGATCAGCATCAGCATGACCAGCGCGATGCCGTCGGCGGCGAAGGTGAAGTTCACCCCCCAGCGCGGGATCCACGAGTACGACTCGCGGAGCTGGAGCCGGTCGCCGCCGGCCTCGAAGGCGATCCACATGAAGACGGAGAGCACCAGCACGGCCAGCGACCAGCCGAGCGCGATCCGCTTGGCCAGCTCGGCACGGCTGGCCGGCAGGAAGACCACCACCAGCGCGCCGACCAGCGGCGCGACGGTGAGCACCGAGAGGAAGGGGAAGTCGGACATTATTCGGCCTTACCTCCGTCGTCAGTGCCCGGCCGGTCGAGGTCGCCCGGCCGGTTCAGCGCGGCCGGTGGGTTGTGGTGGGTCACGCCAACCACCCCAGTTGGACCGCCAGGAACGCCGCCACCACCAGCACCGCGCCGGTGAGGATGGACATCGCGTACGACCGGACGTAGCCGGTCTGGAGCCGGCGCAACCGGCCCGATCCACCGCCGACCGCGGCGGCGAGCGCGTTGACCAGCCCGTCGATGCCCCGGTTGTCCAGGAAGACCAGTGCCCGGGTGAGGAAGATGCCCGGCTTCTCGAAGACCGCCTCGTTGATCGCGTCGGTGTAGAGGTTGCGCCGGGCCGCCCGGACCACCGGGCCGGCCGGCTGCTCCACCAGCGCGGTGCCGTTGCGGAACAGCAGCCAGGCCAGGCCGGCGCCGAGCACGGTCAGGCCGAGCGAGAGCACGGTGATCACCGTGTGCGACAGCACCGGCTCGTGGTGCTCGGCATGGCCGAGTACCGGGGTCAGCCAGTCGGCGACCGGGGTCGCCATCAGCCCACCGGCGACCACGGAGCCGAGGCCGAGCAGGATCAGCGGCACGGTCATGACCGCCGGGGACTCGTGCGGGTGCTCGATGTCTTCGGTCCACCGCTTCGGACCGTGGAAGGTGAGCACGAAGAGCCGGGTCATGTAGAAGGCGGTCAGCCCGGCGCCGAGCAGCGCGGCGCCGCCGTACAGCCAGGCGGTCCAGTCGTCGCGGGCGAACGCCTCGACGATGATCGGCTCCTTGGTGAAGAAGCCGGAGAACGGCCACATACCGATGATCGCCAGCCAGCCCAGCCCGAAGGTGATCCAGGTGATCTTCATGTACCTCGCCAGCCCGCCGAACCGGCGGATGTCCACCTGGTCCTTCATGCCGTGCATCACCGAGCCGGCCCCGAGGAACATGTTGGCCTTGAAGAAGCCGTGTGCCAGCAGGTGGATGATGGCCAGCGCGTACGCGCCGCCGCCGAGGCCGACGCCGAGGAACATGTAGCCGATCTGGCTCACCGTCGACCAGGCGAGGACCCGCTTGATGTCGTCCTTGGCCGCGCCGATGATGCAGCCCATCAGCAGGGTGAGCGCGCCGACGCTGACCACGATGGTCTGCAGCGTCGGGTCGAGCGAGAAGATCGGGTTGGACCGGGCGATCAGGTAGACGCCGGCGGTCACCATCGTGGCGGCGTGGATCAGCGCCGAGACCGGGGTCGGGCCCTCCATCGCGTCCGGCAGCCAGGCCTGGAGCGGGAACTGGCCGGACTTGCCGGCCGCGCCGAGCAGCAGCAGCAGGCCGAGCGCCAGCACCGTACCGCCGGCGAGCTGGCTGGCGCCGTTGAAGACGTCGGCGTACTGGGTGCTGCCGAGGGTGGCGAACATGATGAAGATCGCGATGGCCAGGCCGGCGTCGCCGACCCGGTTCATCAGGAACGCCTTCTTGCCGGCGGTGGCCGCGCTCGGCCGGTCCTGCCAGAAGGAGATCAGCAGGTACGACGCCAGACCAACGCCCTCCCAGCCGACGTAGAGCATCACGTAGTTGTTGCCGAGCACCAGCAGCAGCATCGCCGCGACGAACAGGTTGAAGAACCCGAAGAACTTCCGCCGGCCGGCGTCGTGCGACATGTAGCCGACCGCGTACACGTGGATCAGGAAACCCACGCCGGTGATCAGCAGTACGAAGACCGCGGCCAGCGGGTCGAAGAGCAGTCCGAAGTCGACGTGCAGGTCGCCGACTGCGATGAAGTCCCAGAGGCTCAGCTCGACCGAGCGGTTCTCCAGGCCCCGCAGCGAGAAGAAGTAGGTCAGGCCGAGCACGAAGATGGCGCCGACGCTGGCCACGCCGAGCCAGTGCCCCCACCGGTCGGCACGCCGGCCGAGCAGCAGGAGGATCGCCGCGCTGACCAGCGGGATGGCCACCAGCAGCCACACGCTGCCCAGCAACCCCGTGGCGTGGGCGTACTCCACAGAATGTTCCACTGGTGGGCCCCTCTTAGTACTTCAACAGGTTGGCGTCGTCGACGCTCGCCGAGCGCCGAGTCCGGAAGATCGTCATGATGATGGCCAGCCCGACCACGACCTCGGCGGCGGCCACCACCATGACGAAGAACGCCATGATCTGACCGTTCAGGTCGCCGTTGATCCGGCTGAACGTGACCAGCGCGAGGTTGGCCGCGTTGAGCATCAGCTCGATGCACATGAAGAGGACGATCGCGTTGCGCCGAATCAGCACCCCGACCGCACCGACCGTGAAGAGCAGGCAGGCGAGGATCAGGTAGTGGTTCGGCGACACCGACAGGAAGTCCGACATCTTATTTCTCCGTCCCCTTCAGCGCAGTCTCCTCCGCGGAGAGTTCACGCTGCGGCAGGATCCGCGGCACGCTCCGCTCGGTCAGCCCGCCGTCCGGCAGCCGGGCCGGGGTGGCGACCGAGGACGAGGTGGCGTACACGCCGGGGCCGGGCTTCGGTCCCGGGTAGCTGCCGGGGCGGAACCGGGCCTTCATCGTGGCGACCTGGTCCATCCGGTCCTGGCGGCGCCGCTCGACGTGGGCCAGCACCATCGCGCCGACCGCCGCGGTGATCAGCAGGGCCGAGGTGACCTCGAAGGCGAAGACGTACCTGGTGAAGAGCAGCGCGGCGATCCCCTGCACGTTGCCGTTCGCGTTGGCCTGTTCCAGGCCGACCGCGTCCGCCTGGCCGAGCGCCCGCCACATCCCGCTGGCGAGCAGCGCGCCGAAGCCGAGGCCGAGCAGGATCGCCGCGATCCGCTGCCCGCGCAGCGTCTCGATCAGCGAGTCCGAGGCGTCCCGGCCGACGAGCATCAGCACGAAGAGGAAGAGCATCATGATCGCGCCGGTGTAGACGATGATCTGCACCAAGCCGATGAACGGCCCGGACTGGATCACGTAGAAGACGCCCAGGCAGAGCATGGTCAGCACCAGCCAGAGCGCGGAGTGCACCGCGTTGCGGGCCCACACCGTGCCGATCGCGCCGATCAGGGCGAGCGGGGCCAGGATCCAGAAGGTCACCTGTTCACCGCCGGTCACCCCACCCGCCGCAGCGAGCACCGCTGATGTGGTCATGACCCCTCCTCGCTCCGCTCGTCGGCGTCATGACCTCGAGCACTGAGCTGGCTGATTCGCTCGCTCATGACGTCTTCTCTCCGGTCGGGCCCGAGCCGTCGACCGTGCCGGTCTCGGACCAGGGCGCCCGCTCCGCGCCGGCCGAGGTGCCCGGGTTGGTCAGCGCGCCGACGTAGTAGTCCTTCTCGGTGTCACCGAGCCGCATCGGGTGCGGCGGCTGCTCCATCCCCGGCAGCAGCGGTGCCAGTAGCTGCTCCTTGGTGAAGATCAGGTCCTGCCGGTTGTCCCGGGCCAGCTCGTACTCGTTGCTCATGGTCAGCGAACGGGTCGGGCAGGCCTCGATGCAGAGCCCGCAGAAGATGCACCGGGCATAGTTGATCTGGTACGTGCTGGCGTACCGCTCGCCGGGCGAGAAGCGCTGCTCCTCGGTGTTGTCGCCACCCTCGACGTAGATCGCGTCGGCCGGGCAGGCCCAGGCGCACAGCTCGCAGCCGATGCACTTCTCCAGCCCGTCCGGGTGCCGGTTGAGGATGTGCCGCCCGTGGTAGCGCGGGGCGGAGACCGGTGGCTTGAACGGGTAGTCGGTGGTGACGACCTTCTTGAACATGTGCGAGAAGGTGACCCCGAAACCCTTGAACGATCCGGTGATCGCGCCCACGTCACACCTCCTTCTCGTCGTGTCCGGTACCGGCGTCGCCCGGCTGCCCGGCTCCCACGTTCGCCGGCTCCCGCTCGGCGACCGCCCGTTTCATCCGGGGGCTCGGCGGTACCTGTAGATCCATCGGCGGCAGCGGGAAGCTGCCGGCCGGCCGCCGGTTGACCTTCTCCTGGAGCGTCCGCTGCGGCGGCCGCCTCTTGCTCGGCCAGAGCAGCGTCACCAGCAGGACCACCAGCACCGCACCGGCGATCACCGAGTAGCGGGTGGAGTCGCCGAGGTCCTCCTTCTGCAGGGTGCGGATGCCGGCCAGGACCAGGATCCAGACCAGGTTGATCGGCAACAGCACCTTCCAGCCCAGCCGCATGAACTGGTCGTAGCGGAGCCGGGGCAGCGTGCCGCGCAGCCAGATGAAGATGAAGACCAGACCGATCACCTTGCCCATGAACCAGAGCAGCGGCCACCAGCCGGAGTTCGCGCCCTCCCAGAGCGTGATCGGCCAGGGTGCCCGCCAGCCGCCGAGGAAGAGCGTCGTGGTGACCGCCGACATCGTCACCATGGCGACGTACTCGCTGAGCATGAAGAGCGCGAACTTCAGCGAGCTGTACTCCGTCATGAAGCCGGCGACCAGCTCCGACTCGGCCTCGGGCAGGTCGAACGGCGCCCGGTTGGTCTCACCGACGGTGGAGATGAAGAAGATGATGAAGCTCGGCAGCAGCAGGATCGCGTACCAGCCGGGGGCGGGCAGGTCGACCACGCCGAAGAGGTTGAGCCGGGTGCCGTCGGCCTGCTGGCTGACGATGCCGCTGGTCGACATCGTGCCGGCGGTCATGAAGACCGCGACGATGGACAGGCCCATCGCCACCTCGTACGAGATCATCTGGGCGCTGGAGCGCAGACCGCCGAGCAGTGGGTACGTCGACCCGGAGGCCCAGCCGCCGAGCACGATGCCGTAGACGCCCATCGAGGAGCAGGCCAACAGCACCAGTACGGCCACCGAGACGTCGGTGACCTGGAGCGGGGTCCGCTCGCCGAAGATGCTCACCATCGGGCCGAACGGCACCACCGACAGCGCTGTCACCGCGCAGATCGTCGAGATGGTCGGCGCGAAGAAGTAGACGACCTTGTCGGCCGCCTTCGGCAGGATGTCCTCCTTGAAGGCCATCTTGAGACCGTCGGCGAGGGTCTGCAGCAGACCGAACGGGCCGATCTGGTTCAGGCCGGGCCGCTGCGCCATCCGGGCCACCACCCGGCGCTCGAACCAGACGCCGAGCAGGGTGGCCAGCACCGCGAAGACGAACGCCGCCACGATCTTGATCAGGACGAGCCACCACGGATCCTTGCCGAAGTCCTGCAGCGTCGGATCCTGGGCCAGGTAGAGGAGCTTCATCGGGTACCACCTCCAGCGCTGTTCAGCAGCGGCCCCGGCTTGCCCGCCGCATCGGCGGCGACCGGGGTGGCCGGGCCGGCGCTGAGCCGGACGACCGCGCCGGACGTGGCGCCCAGGCTGCGCCGGACGCTCGCGCCGGGCGAGTTGGTGGGCAGCCAGACCACGTCGTCCGGCAGGTCGGTGATCGCCGCCGGCAGGGTCAGCGCGCCCCGGTCGGTGCCGACCGTGACCGCGTCGCCCTCGGCCACCCCCAGCGCCTCGGCGGCGGCCTTGCCGAGCCGGACCACCGGCGGCCGGGCCGTGCCGCCGAGTGCCGGGTCGCCCTCGGTCAGCGTGCCGGCGTCGATGAGCTGGTGCCAGGTGGCGAGGACCGCCTCGCCCGGGCCGGGTCGGACCGGCGCGGCCGGCTCGACGGCCGGGGCGGCGGTCCGGTTGGCCTTGGTCGCCGGCAGCGCACCCAGCTCACGGCGGACGCTGTTCACGTCGCCGGTGCCGAGCCGCACGTCGAGCTGGGCGGCGATCGCGTCCAACACCCGGGCGTCGGTCATCGCGGTGGTGTTCAGCACCGCCTCGAAGGTGCGCAGTCGGCCCTCCCAGTCGAGGAAGCTGCCGGCCTTCTCCACCACCGGGGCGACCGGGAAGACCACGTCGGCGCGGCGGGTCACCGCGTTGTGCCGCAGCTCCAGGCTGACCAGGAACGGCACCTTCTCCAGCGCCGCGTCGGCGAGCCTCGGGTCGGCCAGGTCGGCCGGGTCCACGCCGGCCACCACCAGCGCGCCGAGCGAGCCCTCGGCGGCGGCCGCGACGATGCCGTCGGTGTCCCGGCCGGGCTGGCTCGGGATGACCCCGGCGGCCAGGTCCCAGGCGCCGGCCAACTCCGCCCGGCCGGCCGCGTCGGTCACCGGGCGTCCGCCGGGCAGCAGGTTCGGCAGGCAGCCGGCGTCGACCGCGCCGCGGTCGCCCGCCCGGCGAGGCACCCAGGCCAGCTTGGCACCGGTACGCTCGGCCAGCTCGGCGGCGGCGGAGAGGCCGCCCGGCACCGTGGCCAGTCGCTCGCCGACCAGCAGCACCGCGCCGGGCTGGCGCAGCGCCTCGGTGACCGAGGCGTGCCCGGCGAGCAGTTTGGCCTCGTCGCCGGGGGCGGCGGTCAGCACCGTCGCGCCGATCTTGGCCAGTCCCCGGGTCACGAACGGGGCCAGCGCCAGTACCTTCAGCCCGCGCTTGTTGTACGCCTTGCGCAGCCGCAGGAAGAGGATCGGGCACTCCTCCTCCGGCTCCAGCCCGGCGATCACCACGGCCGGCGCCCGCTCGACGTCGGCGTAGGTCACCTCGGTCGCCCCGGCCACCGTGCTGGCCAGGAACTGGGCCTCCTCGGCGGAGAGCGGCCGGGCCCGGAAGTCGATGTCGTTGCTGTGCAGCGCCACCCGGGCGAACTTGGCGTACGCGTACGCGTCCTCGACGGTGAGCCGGCCGCCGGTCAGCACCCCGATCCCGCGTGCGGAGTCGCGTGCCTCACGTAGCCCGTCGGCGGCGACGGCGAACGCCTCGCTCCAGGACGCCTCGCGCAGCTCACCGCTCTTGGCGTCCCGGACCATCGGCTTGGTGATCCGCTCGTTGGCGGTGGCGTACCGGAAGCCCCAGCGGCCCTTGTCGCAGTTCCACTCCTCGTTCACCGCCGGGTCGTCGCCGGCCAGCCGGCGCATCACCTTGCCGCGCCGGTGGTCGGTGCGCTGGGCGCAGCCGGCCGAGCAGTGCTCGCAGACGCTCGGGGTGGAGACCAGGTCGAACGGGCGGGCCCGGAACCGGTACTGCGCGCCGGTCAGCGCGCCGACCGGGCAGATCTGCACCGTATTGCCGGAGAAGTACGAGTTGAACGGGACGTCGCCGGAGTCACCCTCCTCGCCGCCGTAGACCTCGTCCCGGTAGACGTTGATCTCCTCGGCGCTGGACCGGCCCATCAGGTCGATGAACTTGTCCCCGGCGATCTCCTCGGAGAACCGGGTGCAGCGCTGGCAGAGCACGCAGCGCTCCCGGTCCAGCAGTACCTGGGTGGAGATGTTGACCGGCTTCTCGTACTCCCGCTTGGGCTCGTGGAAGCGGGTCTCGGTGCGGCCGGTGGACATCGCCTGGTTCTGGAGCGGGCACTCGCCGCCCTTGTCGCACATCGGGCAGTCGAGCGGGTGGTTGACCAGGAGCAGCTCCATGATCCCCTCCTGCGCCTTCTTGGCGACCGGAGAGGTGAGCTGGGTGCGTACCACCATGCCGTCGGCGACGGTCTGGGTGCAGGAGGCGACCGGCTTGCGCTGCCCCTCCACGTCGACCAGGCACTGCCGGCAGGCACCGGCCGGGGCGAGCAGCGGGTGGTCGCAGAACCGGGGGATCTCGATGCCCAGTTGTTCGGCGACCCGGATCAGCAGCGCACCCTTCGGCGCCGTCACCTCGATGCCGTCGATGGTGAGCGTGACGGTCTCGGTCTGCTTCGCAACGTCCGTCATGTCAGAGCCGCCTTCCGTTCGCGACTGCGGGGCTCGCAAGCTCAACTCGTGTTCCGGCGCGACCGCGTCCCACGCGAGCCGCCCCGGAACACTCGCTCCTCGCGCTCACCATTAGTGCGCTCCTACCAGGGTCTTCTCGGACAGCTTGGGAGCCGTCCGGCCCTCGATGTAGTCGAGGTAGTCCTGCTTGAAGTACTTCAGCGAGGAGGTCACCGGGCTGGTCGCGCCGTCACCGAGACCGCAGAACGAGCGGCCGAGGATGTTGTCGCAGGTGTCCAGCAGGGTGTCCAGGTCCTCGTGGGTGCCCTGCCCGGCCAGGATCCGCCGGTAGGTGCGGACCATCCAGTAGTTGCCCTCCCGGCACGGCGTGCACTTCCCGCACGACTCGTGGTGATAGAACTCCAGCCACCGGTAGGTGGCGTAGACCGGGCAGTCCTGGTCGGAGAAGATCTGGGTCGCGGTGGTGCCGAGGATCGAGCCGGCCGCCGCCACCCCCTCGAAGTCCAGCGGCACGTCCAGGTGCTCGGCGGTAAGCAGCGGCGTCGAGGAGCCGCCCGGGGTCCAGAACCGCAGGTCGTGCCCGGGCTGCATGCCGCCGGCCAGCTCGATCAGCTCGCGCAGCGTGATGCCGAGCCCCGCTTCGTACTGCCCGGGGTTGTTGATCCGGCCGGAGAGCGAGTAGATCATCGGCCCGGAGGACTTCTCCGTGCCCATGCTCTTCCACCAGGCCGCCCCGCCGAGCACGATGTACGGCACGCTGGCGATGGTGCCGACGTTGTTGACCACGGTCGGGCAGGCGTACAGGCCGTGGGTCGCCGGGAACGGCGGGCGCAGCCGGGGCTGACCCCGGAACCCTTCCAGCGAGTCCAGCAGCGCCGTCTCCTCGCCGCAGATGTACGCCCCGGCCCCGCTGTGCACCACCAGCTCCAGGTCGAAGCCGGTACCGAGGATGTTCTCGCCGAGATACCCGGCCCGGTACGCCTCCTGCACGGCGTTGCGCAGCCGCCGGGCCGCGTGCACCGCCTCGCCCCGGATGTAGATGTAGGCGCGGTTGGCCCGGATCGCGTACGAGGCGATGATCACGCCCTCGACCAGCGAGTGCGGGTCGTGGGTCATCAGTGGCAGGTCCTTGCAGGTGCCCGGCTCGCCCTCGTCGGCGTTGACCACCAGGTAGTGCGGCTTCCCGTCGCCCTGCGGGATGAAGCCCCACTTGAGCCCGGTCGGGAAACCTGCGCCGCCCCGGCCGCGCAGGCCGGAGTCCTTGACGAGCTGGATCAGGTCGTCCGGGTGGGCGGTGAGCGCCTTGCGCAGCGCCGCATAGCCGTCCAGCCGCTGGTAGACGTCGAGCCGCCAGGCGTCCGGCGACAGCCAGCGCTTGGTGAGCACCGGGGTCAGCTTCTCCAGCGTCTCCCGCCGAGGCGTCGTGGTCACTTCTCAGCCTCCTCTTCGCTCGCGACTGCGGGGCTCGCAAGCTCACTCCTCGCGCTCGCAGCCTCCTCTTCGCTCGCGACTGCGGGGCTCGCAAGCTCACTCCTCGCGCTCGCAGCCTCCTCGCTCGCGGCCGACTTCAGCGAGCGCTCCTGCGCCTCCGTACCGTCGCCGGCCGGCTTGGCGTCGCTGGCCGGCTTGTTGGCGGCGGCGCCGGCCTGCTCGGCGGACCTCGCGTCGGCCGGTCCGGCAGGTACGCCGTCGACCGGCGCCTTCGTCCCCGGCGCATCCGGGGCCGCGGTCTTCGCGTCCGGGTTCCGGGTCTCGGCGGTACGCACCTGTGGCGACTTGTCGTCCGGCGACTTCACGTCCGGCGCGGTGCTGCCGGTGGCGGCGGCCGGTCGGGTGGTCGCCGGGGCCGGCTTGTCACCGGTCTGGCTGCCCTTGATCGGGGTGTTCGGGTCGTAGCCGGCCACCGAGATGCCGTGCTGCTGTGCCAGCCGCAGTCCGGCCAGCGTCGGGTCGCCGGCCAGCCCGTCGGCCACCGCCTCCTCGCGCGGGTCGGCGAAGCCGGCCAGTTGCAGCGACATCTCCTTGAGGGTGCAGAGCCGGGCGCCCCGGCTGGGCTGCGGACGACCGCCCGCGCGCAGCTCGTTGACGACCGCGACCGCCGCGTCCGGGTCGACCTGGTCGAAGAAGTCGTAGTTGACGGTCATCACCGGGCCGTAGTCGCAGGCCGCCAGGCACTCGGCGTGCTCCAGGGTGATCTTGCCGTCCGGGGTGGTCTCGTCGTGCCCGACCCCGAGGTGCTCGGTCAGCGCGTCGTAGACCTGCTGCCCGCCGAGCACGTTGCACATGGTGTTGGTGCAGACGCTGACCAGCCAGTCGCCGGTGGGCCGGCGCTTGTACATGGTGTAGAAGGTGGCCACGGCGCCGACCTGCGCCTTGTTCAGCCCGAGGACGTCGGCGCAGAACTCCACGCCGGCCGGGGAGACGTACCCCTCCTCGGACTGCACCAGGTGCAGCAGCGGCAGCAGCGCCGAACGGGACCGGTCGGCCGGGTAGCGCGCGACGATCTCCCGCGCCCGCTCGTCGAGCTTCGCGTGCAGGTCGGCGCTGCGCGAGCCGCCGCCGTTACGCTGTGCCGGCACCTCGCCCGGCCCGGTCACCAGACCGTCGAGCCGGGACGCCGCGTTGCCAAACTGAGACTGAGTCATTTAGCGATCACACCCACCCATCACCGGGTCCAGCGACGCGCCGCCCGCGATCACGTCCGCGATCAGGCCGCCCTCGGCCATCGCCGGCAGCGCCTGGAGGTTGACGAAGCTGGGTTCGCGGTAGTGCACCCGGTACGGCCGGGTGCCCCCGTCGGATACCGCGTGCACGCCCAACTCGCCGCGGGGCGACTCGATTCCGACGTAGACCTGGCCCGGTGGCACCCGGAAGCCCTCGGTGACCAGCTTGAAGTGGTGGATCAGCGACTCCATCGACTGACCCATGATCTTGGCGACGTGCTCCAGCGAGTTGCCCATCCCGTCGACGCCGATGGCGAGCTGCGCGGGCCAGGCGATCTTCTTGTCGGCCACCATGATCGGGCCGGGGCGGAGCTTGTCGAGCGCCTGCTCGACGAGCTTGAGCGACTCCCGCATCTCGGCCATCCGGACCAGGTAGCGGCCCCAGACGTCGCCACTCTCGGTGGTCGGCACGTCGAACTCGTAGTTCTCGTAGCCGCAGTACGGCATGGTCTTGCGGATGTCCCAGGCCAGCCCGGCCGAGCGGAGCACCGGGCCGGTGACGCCGAGCGCCAGGCAGCCGGTGACGTCGAGTACGCCGACGTCCTTGGTCCGCTCCAGCCAGATCGGCTGGCCGGAGAGCATGTCCTCGTATTCCTTCAGCTTCTTCGGCAGGAGCTTCAGGAACTCACGGATCTTGACGATCGCCTCGTCCGGGACGTCCTGGGCGACCCCGCCCGGCCGGACGTACGCCATGTTCATCCGCAGGCCGGTGATCAGCTCGAAGATCTCCAGCACGTACTCGCGCTCGCGGAAGCCGTAGAGCATCACGTTGACCGCGCCCAGCTCCATCGCCGTGGTGGCGATCCAGACCAGGTGCGACGAGATCCGGTTCAGCTCCATCATCAGCACCCGGATGGTGGTGGCCCGCTCGGTCACCTCGTCGGTGATGCCGAGCAGCTTCTCCACCGCCAGGCTGTACGCCGTCTCGTTGAACAGCGGCGAGAGGTAGTCCATCCGGGTGACGAACGTGCTGCCCTGCACCCAGTTGCGGTATTCGAGGTTCTTCTCGATCCCGGTGTGCAGGTAGCCGACCACCGCCCGGGCCTCCCGGACGGTCTCGCCCTCCAGCTCCAGGATCAGCCGGAGCACCCCGTGCGTCGACGGGTGCTGCGGACCCATGTTGACGATGAGCCGCTCGTCGTTGATCGGGTCGTGCCCGCTGACCACCTGGTCCCAGTCGCCACCGGTGACGGTGAAGACCCGGCCCTCGGTGGTCTCCCGGGACTCGGCGTAGCTCGGGTTGGTCGAGGTGCTCATTGGTACGACCTCCGCTGGTCGGGCGGTGGGATCTCGGCGCCCTTGTACTCGACCGGCACGCCGCCGAGCGGGTAGTCCTTGCGCTGCGGGTGGCCCTCCCAGTCGTCCGGCATGAGGATCCGGGTCAGGCTGGGGTGGCCGTCGAAGACGACGCCGAACATGTCGTACGCCTCCCGCTCCTGCCAGTCCGCCGTGGGGTAGACCGAGGTGACGCTCGGCACCCGGGGCTCTTCGGCGGTCACCGCGACCTCCAGCCGGAGCTGCCGGCGGTAGGTCATCGAGGTGAGCTGGTAGACGACGTGCAGCCGGCGGGCGTCGGAGCCGAGGTAGTCGACTCCGGAGACCGAGGAGCAGAGCTCGAAGCGGAGCGCCTGGTCGTCCCGGAGCACCTGGCAGACCTCGGCGATCCGCTCGGGGCGGATGTGCAGGGTGAGTTCGCCCCGGTCGACCACGACCTTCTCGATCGCGTCGGCGAAGCCCGGGTACGCCTCCTCCAGCGCGTCGGCGACCTCGTCGAAGTAGCCGCCGTACGGCCGGGGGCTGCTGACCACGCCGACCCGCTGCCGGACCAAGCCGCCGAAGCCGGAGGTGTCGCCGCTGCCGTGGATGCCGAACATGCCCCGCCCGGCCGGGCTGGCCGGGGGCAGTTCGGCCGGCGCCCCGCTGGTCGCCCCGATCGGCGGCCGGGCCACCGGCACGCCGCCGCCCGGCTGCTCGCTGGTCTTGTTGGGCGGGTTTCCGTTGGCCTCGCTCACCGGTCAGCCCTTCCCACCAGGTGGTTCTGCGCCTTCATCCAGTTCTCGATCCGGAGCTGCTCCTCGCGCCCCTCGGCGACCGCCCGGGTCCACTCGGCCCGCCGCGCCTTGTTGTTGTGGTAGGACGAAGGCATCGAACCGGGCGCCACCACTGGGATGTCGCCCCGGGCCCGACGCGCCTCCAGCATCTTCCGCCCGTTCGGGCCGAGCGGCTCGTGGCCGATCTTCTCGCGCAGCTTGAGGATGGCGTCGATCAGCATCTCCGGCCGCGGCGGGCAACCGGGCAGGTACATGTCGACCGGGACGATGTGGTCGACGCCCTGCACGATCGCGTAGTTGTTGAACATGCCGCCGCTGCTGGCGCAGACGCCCATCGAGATCACCCAGCGCGGCTCGGCCATCTGGTCGTAGATCTGGCGCAGCACCGGGGCCATCTTCTGGCTCACCCGGCCGGCCACGATCATCAGGTCCGCCTGTCGCGGCGAGGCGCGGAACACCTCCATGCCCCACCGGCCGAGGTCGTAGTGGGAACCACCGGCCGCCATCATCTCGATCGCGCAGCAGGCCAGGCCGAAGGTAGCGCCCCAGAACGACGACTTCCGGGACCAGTTGACCAGCTTCTCGACCGAGGTGAGCAGGATCCCGGACGGGAGCTTCTCCTCGATACCCATCTGACGACCTCCCTCAGTCCCAGTCCAGGCCGCCGCGCCGCCACACGTAGGCGTACGCGACGAAGACCGCGACGATGAACAGCATCATCTCCACGAAGCCGAACAGCCCGAGGACGTCGAAGTTGACCGCCCACGGGTACAGGAAGATGATCTCGATGTCGAAGACGATGAACAGCATCGCCGTCAGGTAGAACTTGATCGGGAACCGGCCGCCGCCGACCGGCTGCGGGCTCGGTTCGATGCCGCACTCGTACGCCTCGAGCTTGGCTCTGTTGTAGCGCCGGGGGCCGGCGAAGCGCGCCGCGGCGACGGAGAACAGCGCGAACGCCGCGGCGAGGGCGAACAGCCCGATGATGGGTACGTACGGCGAGAGCGACATTGTTTTCCCCTGCTCGTCCTTCCCGGCCCTCGGTCAATTTCCAAATTCACACTATTCACAGTCGTCCGGGCGACGCTGCCCGGGGTGCCACTGGCGCCCCCTGCCGGCGCCGGCGGCGGTTCACACGGCCGGAGCCGCCTTCGTCATCGCGTTGATGACCCGGTCCATCGCGTCCCCGCCGCGCGGATCGGTCAGGTTCGCCAGCAACTTGAGCACGAACCGCATCAGGGTCGGATGCGGCATGCCGTGCTTGGTGGCGATCCGCATCACATGCGGATTGCCGATCATCTTCACGAAGATGTTGCCGAGCCGGTAGTAGCCGCCGTACCGGGCCTTCAGCTCGGCGGGGTAGCCGGCCAGCGCGCGTTCCCGCTCGGCACCCGCCGGGCGGGCCAGCGCCTGCACCACGATCTCGGCGGCGAGCTCACCGGACTCCATCGCGTACGCGATGCCCTCGCCGTTGAACGGGTTGACCATGCCGCCGGAGTCGCCGACCAGGAGCACGCCCCGGGTGTAGTGCGGCACCCGGTTGAAGCCCATCGGCAGGGCGGCGCCGAGAATCGGCCCGTCCGCGTTGGTCTCGTCGGTCATGCCCCACTCGGCCGGGGTGCCGGCGAGCCAGTCGACCAGCAGCCGCCGGTAGTTGGTCTTGCCGAACGCGGCCGAGGAGTTCAGCGCGCCCAGCCCGACGTTGACCCGGCCGTCCCCCATGCCGAAGATCCAGCCGTACCCGGGCAGCAGCTTGTCGGGGTGCTCCTTGCTGCGCAGCTCCAGCCACGACTCCAGGTAGTTGTCGTCGTGCTTGGCCGGTGAGCGGTAGTAGCGACGGACGGCGACGCCGATCGGCCGGTCCTCCCGCTTGTTGATGCCCAGCGCGAGCGGAAGCCGCCCGGAGACGCCGTCGGCGGCGATCACCAGCGGGGCGGAGAAGCGGGCCGCGGCCTTGTCCGGGCCGCTCTCGGCGGTGACCCCGACCACCCGGCCACTCTCGTCGAGCACCGGGCCGGTGACGTTCACCCCGGTACGCAGCTCCGCGCCGGCCTCGACCGCCCGCTTGGCCAGCAGGTCGTCGAAGTCGAGCCGCGTCCGCACCAGTCCGTAGTTGGGGAAGCTGGCCAGCTCGGGCCAGTCGAGTTCGAGCCGTACGCCGCCGCCGATGACCCGCAGTCCCCGGTTGCGCAGCCAGCCCGCCTCGGGCGAGGTGTCGACGCCGAGCTTGACGAGCTGCTTGACGGCCCGTGGCGTCAGCCCGTCGCCGCAGACCTTCTCCCGGGGGAACTCGGTCTTCTCCAGCAGCAGCACGCGTACGCCGTGTCGGGCCAGGTGATAGGCGGTTGTCGATCCACCCGGACCGGCGCCGACAACGATGACGTCCGCGTCGTAGTCGACCGTGGTCATCCGCGCCTCCCCTCCCGATCGCTCGTGAAATGCTTCACAAGCCTCGTCCGGGGAGGAGTCTAGAACCGCGAAGAGGCCGGCGACCGGTTAGGCGACCCTAAGTTGCCGAGGTAGGCGTGTTGGCTACCTCGCCGGACCCGTTCCGGCCCCGGTCGCGGCCCGTGGTCCCGGCCGGTCGGGGCCTGCCTCACCTCAGGTCCGGTCCTCGCCGCTGCGTTGCGCCGGACGGCGTTTGATCGGTCCCGGAGTGACCGGGCCCGGTTCGGCCGGATGTGGATCGGCCGGAGGCCGCACCGGGTGCGGATCGGAGGGGTGCGGATCGGCCGGATGCGGCTGTCCCGGCCCGGGTGCCGGCGGATGCGGATCGGCCGGGCCGGGCCGTCCCGGCTGGGGTTGCCCCGGCTGCGGCTGCGCCGGATGCGGCTCCGGCGGGTTCGGCTCGACCGGATGCGGCTCGACCGGATACCCGTCGGCCGCGGCATGCCCCTCGGCCGGCCCCGCACCGTTTCCCGACAGCCGCGCGGCCGAAGCACCGCCCGCCGCCGCACCGCCGTTCTCCGACAGCCCCTCCGCCGGGCGGCCGCCGGTCTCCGGCGGCCGCTCTCTCGGATAGCTGCCGGGCGGCGCCGGGTCGTCGTCCGGAGCGCGCTCGTGCTCGTACGGCAGTTGCTCCCGTAGCGTGCCGCCACTGACCCGGTCGAGCGCGGCCAGTACCTCGGCGACCACGGTCCGGACCGCGACCGGGTCGGGCCCGGCCAGTTCCCGGATCTGCGCGATCAACTCGGCCGCCTCGGCCTCCGGATCGACGTTCTCCGTCGCCGGCTCGGCGGCGTCGCGGCTCGGTTCGGTGGCAGCGCCGCGCGCCGGCTCGGCGGCGTCGCTGTTCGGGGCGTCGCCGCTCCGGTGCCGCGCGTCCGGCGGGCCCGCGACCGCCGGCGTCTCCTCGGCCGGCTGCTCGTCGCCGTCGACCCGCCGGTCTGCCCCCGCCATGGGCGCAGCCTACGGCGGGAAAGCCGCTCGCGGATCAAAACTGGCTAAAGCAGCATGAGACGGAAAATCAGGAACGTATCGCGCGGTGCAGCGCGACGATGCCGCCGGTCAGGTTCCGCCAGCCGACCCGGTGCCATCCGGACCGGCCGATCTGCCCGGCCAGCCCGGCCTGGTCCGGCCAGGCCCGGATCGACTCGGCCAGATAGACGTACGCGTCCGGGTTGCTCGCCACCGCCCGGGCCACCGCCGGCAGCGACCGCATCAGGTAGGAGAGGTAGACCGTCCGGAAGACCGGGTTGGTCGGGGTGCTGAACTCGCATACCACCAGCCGGCCGCCGGGCCGGGTGACCCGGGCCATCTCCCGGAGCGCCGCCCCGGTGTCCACCACGTTGCGCAGCGCCAGCGAGATGGTGACCGCGTCGAACGTCTCGTCCGGGAACGGCAGCCGGAGTGCGTCACCGGCCAGCAACGGCACCTCGGGCCGGCTCCGTCGGCCGGCCCGGAGCATTCCGATGGAGAGATCCAGGCCCACCGCGTACGCCCCTGAGGTGGCCAGCTCGGCGGTGGAGACTCCGGTGCCGGCGCCCACGTCGAGCACGTGGTCACCGGGACGCAGGTCGAGGGCGGCCAGGGTGGCCCGGCGCCACCGCCGGTCCTGCCCGAACGAGATCACGGTGTTGGTCAGGTCATACCGGGACGCCACCTCGTCGAACATCGCCGCCACCTCGTGCGGCTGCTTGTCCAGGCTGGCCCGGCGTCCGGACGGGGTACGGGTCACGCCGGAACAGTCTGCCAGCCACCGGCCCGGCCGGTCGGCCCGGGGCGGGCCGGCACCCTGCCGGAACGCGGCCGGCGCTCCGGGCGACCGTCCGGCGCCTGCCGCGCCCGAGCCGGAACACACCGCGGGCGAGATGGGAGACCACCTCGCCCGCGATGCCGTGCGTTATGTGAACGGCCCTCATGGACCGATAGAGGACGACCCCGGTGCGCCGCGTCCCGACCCGGAGGCCGGTCCGTCCACGACGGTCAGCGGGTACGTGTGCCGGCACGTTATCGGTTCGACCGGCCCGGTCGCGCTCCCCTTGATCCAACCGTTATGACCGCCCGAGCCCGCCCGGTTTCCAAGAATGTCCTGGTCAGAGGCCATTTATCCGGCGCGCTGGACGTTTTGCCGCCGAATCGGAGCCAAGGACCGGCCCCTCGCCCAGCCGGCGGTGACCGAATGGACGAGGGTAGTTCAGCGGGCCTCGACCAGCGGCAGACTCCGGCCCGCGCCGCCACCGGGCAGCGCGATGGAGGAGAAGTGCGACACCACCCGGTCGTCGGTCGGGTCGTCGGCCGGGGTGCGGTGCACCGCCAGGTGCCGGTAGAGGGTGTCCCGCTGCGCGGGGATCCGGCCGGCGGAGCGGATCATCCAGATCAGCTCGTGCAGGTTGGAGCGGTGCCGCGCACCGGCCGAGGAGATGACGTTCTCCTCCAGCATGATCGAGCCGAGGTCGTCCACCCCCATGTGCAGGGCGAGCTGTCCGGCGTCCTTGCCGGTGGTCAGCCAGGACGCCTGGAGGTGCGGCACAGTGTCGAAGAAGAGCCGGGCCACCGCAACCAGCCGCAGGTACTCCAGGGTGGTCGCCTGGGTACGGCCCTTGAGGTGGTTGTTCTCCGGCTGGTAGGTCCACGGGATGAAGGAGCGGAAGCCCCGGGTGCGGTCCTGCACGTCGCGGATCATCCGCATGTGCTCGATCCGCTCGGCGTTGGTCTCCCCGGTGCCCATCATCATGGTGGCGGTGGACTCGACGCCCTGCCGGTGTGCGAGTTCCATCACCTCCAGCCAGCGCGCGCCGGACTCCTTCAGCGGGGCGATCGCCTTGCGGGGCCGCTCGGGCAGCATCTCCGCGCCGGCACCGGCGATCGAGTCCAGCCCGGCCGCCTTGATCCGGCTGATCGCCTCGTCCAGGCTGACCCCGGAGACCTTCGCCATGTGCAGGATCTCGCTCGGCCCGATGGAGTGGATGGCCAACTGCGGGTACGCCCGCTTGACCGAGGAGAAGAGTTCCTCGTAGTACTCCACGCCGTAGTCGGGGTGGTGGCCGCCCTGGAGCATCACCTGGGTCGCGCCCAGCTCGACCGCCTCGGCGCAGCGCCGCAGGATCTCCTCGGTCGGGTGCGTCCAGCCCTCCCTGTGCTTCGGCGCCCGGTAGAAGGCGCAGAACTTGCAGGCGGTCACGCAGACGTTGGTGTAGTTGATGTTGCGGTCGATCAGGTACGTCACGATGTTGTCCGGATAGCGCCGCCGCCGTACCGCGTCGGCCGCCTCACCCAGCGGGTGCAGCGGCGCGTCGGTGTAGAGCAGCAGCGCCTCCTCGGGCGTGATCCGCCCGCCGTCCGCGCCGCGTTGCAGGATGCTGTCGATTTCCCGGCTCACCGTCACATCCCGAGGGTACGCCGCCCGGCCTGCGCACAATCGAGCCCACCACGTCGCCGAAGTAGTGGGCCCGACGGGGAAGGGATGCCATCACTTCCCCCGATCGTGCGTGATCATGAACTCGCCGGAACGGCTCAGGTGGTGCAGCTGCCGTTCTCCGGGTTGACGCACTTGGCCCGGCTCCAGAGCGTCTCGAAGTTGTTGTGGAAGTCGTTCCAGACCGTCGGGTGCTCGATCTTCACCAGGGTCTCGTCGTGGTCGGTCAGTGCGGGGTCGGTGACGTTGTGCGAGCCGGTGAAGACGACGCTGCGCCCGGCGAGCCCGGCGAAGGTGCCTTTGATGATGATGTTCTTCGAGTGCACGGTGACCACCCGGCCGTCGTAGTTGCTGGCCTCGGCGTCGTGGTACTTCTTCAGCGAGACGTTCGGCTGCCCGTTCAGGGTGGCGTACGCGGTGCTGCCCATCGAGCCGTAGACGACCCGGACCCGGCAACCCATCCGGCCGATCCGGCGCAGTTGGGTGGCGACCTGCGGGCGGGCGTCGGTGAACTGGGCGTGCGCCACGTCCACCGCACAGCCGCTGGCGTACGCGTTCACCTCGGCCAGCCGGTTCGCCAGGGTGTCGCTGTCGGCCCGGGGCGAGTGGTAGACGGTGACGGCGGTGTTCGGCGACTTGTAGTAGCCGTTGGCGGCGTTGAAGTAGTCGTTGTTCTTCCGCTGCGCCCGCATGTCGTTGAAGTACGCCGTGAAGTGGTCGTACAGGTCGTAGTCCTCGTGCACGATCAGGGCGCTGTTGAAGAGGTTGTTCTGGCTGAAGGTGAGGTTCTGCGAGCTGACGAAGACGACCCGCTTCATGGTGCCGCTGGTGGAAAACGTGAAGACCTTGTTGTGGTTGATCGAGTTGCTCTTGTTGCCGATACACGCCGTCGAGCCGGCCACCGTCGACGAGGTCTTGCCGCAGATCACCAGGTCGTCGAGGTTGGCCGACTTGAGCAGCGGTACCGCGGTGTTGTCGGCCCGGGTGTTCACCCCGCCGCCGGTCTCGTCCAGCACGATCCGGACGATCACCCCCCGGGCCGCCGCCCGCTTCAGCGCCTCGGCCACCACCGGAGAGCTCCAGCTGTACATGATGCCCCGGATGTAGCTGCCGGCCGGTACGCCGTCGGCCAGCCGGACCAGCTCGTCCTCGATGGTCCGGTCCCGGGTGCCGTCCTCGGCCGGGACGTTGAACCGGGTGTACGCCGGGAACGGGTCGGCCGCGGTGGCCGCACCGTCACCGGCGTCGGCCGGGGTGGGGCCGGCGGCCACGGCGGGCGGGGTGAGCAGGCTGGTGGCCAGCAGGCCGAGCGCCGCGAAGGACGCGAGTCCGGCCCGGGCGCGACGCGTACGGAGCATCCTCATGAATACCTTGGTAGTACACATCCTTCAATGGAGCAACGGCCAAAGAAGAATTTTTTCAGGCTCAGTTGTACATGTAGAGGTAGTAATAGCCCTGCGGCTGGCCGCTGCGCCACTCGTAGACGCAGTTGTAGTAACGCCACGCGCCACCCGCGACGAGGCTTTCCCCGTAGTAGCGACAGGCGTCGAGGGTGTAGTAGGAACCGAAGGGGTAGGGGGAGGGGTTGTCGGCCACGGCCCGGCGGTCGCCCGACACCGCCGCCTGGGACGGCACACCGGCCCCGACCAGCAATGCCGCGCCGACGAAGGCGAGCGCCACGACAGTCCGAACTCGACGCATAGGTTCTCCTCGTGATCCGCGGCGCCGCCGAGTCGCCGGGGCGCTACCGACTCAAGATAGAGGCCGGTCTATCTTTCGGCAGCCGCGTTCGGCAAGGTTTCCGTCATCCGCGCAACGCGTCGAACCAACCGATGGCGATCTATGTCCGCCCGCATCACAACGGACCCGGGACAACCCCGCCTCAGCCGTCGTAGTCGACCACCAGCGTGTCGGTGACCGGGCTGGCCTGGCAGGTCAGCACGTACCCGGCGGCCACCTCGTCCGGCTCCAGGGCATAGTTGCGGGCCATCGACACCTCGCCGGCGACCACCTTCGCCCGGCAGGTCGAGCAGACCCCGCCCTTGCAGGCGTACGGCAGCTCGCCCCGGACCCGCAGGGCCGCGTCGAGCACCCGCTCGTCCCGCCCCATCCGGAAGCTCGACGCCCGGCCGTCCAGCCGGATCGTCACCTCGGTGCCGGCGTCGGCCGCCGTGTCGGCCGGCCGGACCGGCGGCGCGGGCGGCGCGTCCACGTGGAACAGCTCGGCGTGTACGGCCCGCTCCGGCACCCCACGCTCGGCGAGCACCCGCCGCGCGTCCAGCACCATGCCGTACGGGCCGCAGAGGAACCACTCGTCGATCCGCCCGGTCGGCACGATGGTGTCGAGCAGCCGGCCCAGCCGCTCGGCGTCGACCCGGCCGGAGAGCAACGGCGACTCACCCGGCTCCCGGGACAGCACGTGCACCAGGTGCAGCCGCTCCGGGTAGCGGTCCTTCAGGTCGGCCAGCTCCTCCACGAACATCACGGTGCGGCCGTGGCGGTTGCCGTACACCAGGGTGAAGGTGCTGGCCGGTTCGACGGCGAGCGCGGTCGCGACCAGCGACAGCACCGGGGTGATGCCGGACCCGGCGACCACCCCGGCGTAGTGCCGGACCCGGTCCGGCGCGAACGCCGTGCCGAACGTCCCCAGCGGCGGCAGCACCTCCACCGTGTCGCCGGCCCGCAGCGTCGAGACCGCGAAGCTGGAGAAGGCGCCGCCCGGCACCTCCCGCACCCCGATCCGGAGCTGTCCGGTCGCGGCCAGCTCGGCCGGGGTCGAGCAGATCGAGTATGACCGCCGCACCTCCGCCCCGTCCGGAAGGATCCGCCGCACCGTGAGGTGCTGCCCGGCCCGGAAGGCGAAGGTCTCCCGCAACTGCGCCGGCACCTCGAAGGTGACCGCGGCCGCGTCCTCGGTGAGCCGGTCGACCGCCCGGACCGGCAGCGGGTGGAAGACCGGGCGGCGCCGGACCGGCCGGTTGATGGTTACGCTCAAAACGCCCTCAGATGGTCGAAGGGTTCCCGACAGGCCCGGCACCGCCACAGCGACTTGCAGGCGGTCGAGCCGAACCGGCTGACCTGCTCGGTGTCGGCGGCACCGCAGTGCGGGCAGCGGACGCTCAGGGTGACCGGGACGGGGCGCCGGCCCGCCGGCCCGGGCGGGGCGATCCCGGCGGCGGCCAGCTTGGCCCGGCCGGCCTCGGAGATCCAGTCGGTGGTCCAGGCCGGGGCGAAGACGGTGACGACCTCGGCGTCCGGATGCCCGGCGGCGGCCAGCGCGGCCCGGATGTCGGCCCGGATCACGTCCATCGCCGGGCAGCCGGTGTAGGTCGGGGTGATGGTCACGGTGACCCGGCCGGTCGCCGGGTCCTCGGTCACGTCCCGCAGCACGCCGAGGTCCTCGATGGTCAGCACCCGCAGCTCGGGGTCGACCACCGCCGCCGCGGCCCGGCGCGCCCGCGCGGATCGGACCGTGCTCACCAGCGGGCTCCCGGATGCGCCCGGTGCAGCACCTGCATCTCGGCGAGCAGGTAGGAGAGGTGCTCGGTGTGCAGCCCGGCCCGGCCGCCGGTCGGCCCCCAGCCGTCGGGCGGGCGCTCCAGCGTGGCGGTCTCCAGCACCGGCTCGACGCCCGTCAGGAAGGCGGAGCGCAGCCCGGCCGGGTCGACCGGCGCGGCCGGGTCGGCCGCGAACAGCTCGCCGGTGTACGGCCACAGCTCCTCCACCGCCGCCCGCATCCGCCGGTGCGACTCCGCGGTGCCGTCGCCGAGGCGTACCGTCCAGAGGCTGGCGTGGTCGAGGTGGTAGGCCACCTCCTTGCGGGCCTTGCCGGCGATGGCGGCGAGCCGCTCGTCGGCGCAGCCGCTCAGCGCGGTGTAGAGCGGGAGCTGGTACGCCGACAGGAAGAGCAGCTTCGCCATGGTCATCGCGAAGTCGCCGTTCGGCAGCTCGACCAGCAGGCAGTTGCGGTACTCCCGGTCGGTGCGCAGGTACGCCAGGGTGTCCTCGTCGCGGCCGGCGCCCTCCAGCTCTCCGGCGTAGCTCAGCAGCAGCCGGGCGGCGCCGAGCTGGTCCAGGGCGATGTTGGCCAGCGCGACGTCCTCCTCCAGCTCGGGTGCGGCGGCGACCCACTCGCCGAGCCGCTGCGCGGCGACCAGGGCGTCATCGCCGAGCCCGAGCAGGTAGTCGACGGTGGTATTCACAGGTGCCCCAGGGGTGTTCACAGGTGCGCCGCCCCGTCCGGCACCGGATAGAACGTCGGGTGCCGGTAGACCTTGTCGGCGGCCGGGGAGAAGAAGGCGTCCTTCTCGTCCGGGCTGGAGGCGGTGATCGCCTGGGCCGGTACGACCCAGATCGAGACCCCCTCCTGCCGCCGGGTGTAGAGGTCCCGGGCGTTGCGCAGCGCCAGCTCGGCGTCGGGTGCGTGCAGGCTGCCGACGTGGGTGTGCGACAGCCCGCGCCGGGCCCGGACGAAGACCTCCCAGAGCGGCCAGCCGGCCCGGCCCTGGCTCGGGGCGGTCACGCCGGCACCGCCGTACGCGCGGCGGCCCGCTTGGCCGCGTACGCCTGCGCGGCCTCGCGTACCCAGGCACCGTCGGCGTCCGCCCGGCGGCGGTGCGCGATCCGTTGCCGGTTGCACGGCCCGTCCCCGGCGATCACCCGCATCAGCTCGGCGTAGTCGGGCTGGGTGTAGTCGTACGCCTGCCGGGACTCGTTCCACCGCAGGTCGGGATCGGGCAGGGTGAGGCCGAGCACACCGGCCTGCTGTACGCACATGTCGACGAAGCGCTGCCGCAGCTCGTCGTTGGAGAACCGCTTGATCTTCCAGGTCATCGACTGTCGGGAGTGCGTCGAGTCGCCGTCCGGCGGCCCGAACATCGCCAGCGACGGGTACCACCAGCGGTCCACCGCGTCCTGGGCCATCGCGTGCTGCTCGGGGGTGCCGTGGGCGAGGGTGTGCAGGATCTCGTAACCCTGCCGCTGGTGGAAGGACTCCTCCTTGCACACCCGGATCATGGCCCGGGCGTACGGCCCGTACGAGCACCGGCAGAGCGGGACCTGGTTGACGATGGCGGCGCCGTCCACCAGCCAGCCGATGGCGCCGACGTCGGCCCAGGTCAGCGTCGGGTAGTTGAAGATCGAGCTGTACTTCTGCCGGCCGGCGAGCAGCAGTTCGACCAGTTCGTCCCGGGTCACCCCGAGGGTCTCGGCGGCGGCGTAGAGATAGAGCCCGTGCCCGGCCTCGTCCTGCACCTTGGCGAGCAGGATCGCCTTGCGCTTGAGCGAGGGTGCCCGGCTGATCCAGTTGCCCTCCGGCTGCATGCCGATGATCTCGGAATGGGCGTGCTGGGCGATCTGCCGGATCAGGGTCTTCCGGTACGCCTCCGGCATCCAGTCCCGGGGCTCGATCTTCTGGTCCGCATCGATCAGGGCGGTGAAGTGGTCCTGCGGGTCGGTCTCGACGGCCGGGTCGTCCCCGGGACGGCCACGGTCGGCGGCCGCCCGCAGCGCCGCCTCCGCCGCCTCGACCTGATCGAGCAGGCCGCCGGCGGGTCCGTCATCCGGGACCGGGAAGTCATGTCCGTACACGCAGCAAGTGTTACAGCCCAACTAGTGAGTAACCAAGACGTGTAATAGAAATGCCGCACAGACCCGACCCTGAGCTGGGCGGCTACCCGGCACCAAATGTCCGCACTGATGGGTGAATGAGGCTGGTCACACCGCCTCATAGATTCGGCATCTATACCGACATAACGGCTCATTTCCAGGCGCCACTGAATAACTCCCGGCCTTCGCTATCTGGCGGATTGGACCCGGCCACGTAAACTTTCCCCGTTCCGACCTGCCACCTCCCCCGGCAGTTCGGGCGCGCGGAGCAGACCGCCGGTGTGGGGCTGGCGGAGGCACCGCCGACACAGCAAGACGCACAGCGCCCTGGACACAGCGGCCCCCCGGCCTTCACCTTCACCCTTGGAGCCCCATCCTCATGCGTCCCCGCGTGACCCTGGTGCTCGCCATCACGACAGTCGTGCTTGGCGGCCTGCTGCTCGTGCCCGCCGCGTACGCCCGGCTGGCCGACTCCGGCGGAAGCACGTCCTCGGCCGAGGAGGCGCCGGTCGGGATCGAGCCGTCCGCGCCGCCGCCGCCGACCCTTGCCGCCGCGCCGGTCACGGTGAAGGGGGTGGACGGCTTCTTCTCCTGGGCCCTGCTCGACCGGGAGAGCGGAAAGATCTCCGGCTCCAGGAACATGACCTCGACCAACTCGACCGAGTCGATGATCAAGGTCTGGATCGTCTCGGACTACCTCCGCCGGCTCGGCGACAAGACGCCGCCCGCGGCGTACCTGAAGATGGCGAGCACGGCGATCCGGGACAGCAACGACGACGCCGCGAACGCCCTGTACAGCGCCGCTGGCGGCGCGAGCACCCTGGACCGCCTGATCAAGATGTGCAACCTCACCGAGACCGCCAAGGAGATTCCTGCCGGCGAGGGCCGCGTTTGGTGGAGTTACACCAGTATGTCCCCTCGGGACGCGGTCCGGATGGGAGAGTGCGTCAAGGACGGCACGGCAGCCGGGCCGAAGTGGACCGAATGGGTGTTGGATGAGATGACCAAGGTACGCGGTACGACCGCCGCCAAGGATCAGCGGGCTCGGCAGGGCGGCGGCCGCTGGGGCATCATCGACGGCCTGCCAAAGGGGATCCTCGCGCAGGGGCCGGTCAGCATCAAGAACGGCTGGACACTGATCAACGCCGACGGCAAGTGGCACCTGAACTGCCTTGCGATCACCGATGACTGGGTGCTCTCCGTGATGACCCGATACTCCGGCCGGAAGGGTCTCGACTACGGCGCCGACGTCTGCGCCAGCGTCGCCAGCCAACTGGTCACCGAGCAGCCGGGCGCCGTGCTCAGGGTGCCGCAGCCGCTCACCGTGAAGCAGTCCTGATGGGCGCCGAGGAACGCGCCGCCGAGCGGCAGGCCCGGGCCAACCGGTCCACCCTGCTGCGGCTGAGCCTGATCGCGGGCGTACTGCTGGTGCTGGTGCTGGTCGGGCTCCGGCTGATGCCGGGCTCGCCGCTGGCGAGTACCGCCGCCGCCAAGTGGGGCGAACCGTCCGGCCCGGCCGGTCCCACCGCCACCACCCCGGGCAAGCCGGCCACACCCACCCCGACGCCCAGCCCCGAACTGCCGCCGCTGCCGGTGGCGCCGGCCAACGTGAAGATCGACAAAGCCGGCTGGTGGAACTGGGCGCTGATGGACACCCGGACCGGCAAGATCTCCGGTTCGGCCAACATGGACGAGACCAACCCGACCGCCTCGATGATCAAGGCGTGGATCGGGGCGGACTTCCTGCGCCGCGCCGCCGAGAAGGACGACACCCCGAGCGACGCCCGGATGAACCAGGTCTCGATCATGATTCGGGACAGCGACAACAACGCCGCGCAGACCCTCTATGAAATCAACGGCGGTACGGCGTCGATCAAGCGGCTGATCAGCATCTGCGACCTGACCGACAGCAGCCCGGCCGCCGACGGAGGCTGGAGCCGGACCGCGCTCTCGGCCCGGGACACCGCACGGATGGGCGCCTGCATCGCCGACGGCCGGGCCGCCGGGCCGAAGTGGACCGAGTGGCTGCTCGACGAGATGCGCGCGGTGCGCGGAGTGGGCAACTTCGGCATCCGCAAGGCGTTCCCGGCCGCCGAGCAGAAGACCATCGGGGTCAAGAACGGCTGGGTGGACCGGCAACGCGAGCAGAAGTACACCGTGAACTGCCTGGCCATCGGTGACGGCTGGACGATGGCGGTGGAGACCCGGTACGCGATCAACCTCGGCTACACGTACGGGGCGAAGATCTGCGAGGACGTGGCCCGGCAACTCCGGGCCGCCTCGGACGCCACCTGACCAGGCCCCGGCGGTCTGAGGGGTGGGCCGCCAGGCGGCGCGGCCGGCGGTGCGGGCCGAGTGTCAGGCGGAGAAGAAGACCGGCCCGCCCGCCGGCAGCGGCGGTACGCCGGCCAGGTCGACGGCACGGCGGGCGAACTCCCGCAGCCCCGCCACCTGTCGCTCGCCCAGCGAGAAGTCGAGCGTCCGGAAGTACGACGCCAGGGTGGCCGCGTCGAAGGTCTCCCACCGGGCCGCCGCCTCGGCCACCTCGTCGAGTTCGGCCAGGCAGAGGTCCCGGGAGCGCAGGAACGCCTGGTGCACGTCCTTGACCTGGCCGGGATGGCTGGCTGCGAAGTCCCGGCGTACGGCCCAGACGGCGAAGACCATCGGCAGTCCGGTCCACTCCCGCCAGGCCAGGCCGAGGTCGGTGACGGCCAGCCCGCGCCCGGGCGCCTCGTAGAGGGCGCGTAGCGCGACGTCGCCGATCAGCACCCCGGCCTCGGCCTCCAGCAGCATGGTGGTCAGGTCGGGCGGGCAGGTGAAGTACTCCGGGTCGACGCCGTACTGCTGGGCGAGCAGCATCCGGGCGAGCAGCACCCCGGTCCGGGAGGTGGAGCCGAGGGCGACCTTGGCGCCGTCCAGCTCGGCCAGCGGCCGGGTGGAGACGATGTTGACCGAGAGCACCGGGCCGTCGCTGCCGACCGCGAGATCCGGGAGCAGCAGCAGCTCGTCGGCGTGCTTGAGATATTCGACCAGCGTGATCGGCCCGATGTCGAGGTCACCGGCGACCAGGGCGGCGCTGAGCCGCTCCGGCGAGTCCTTGTGCAGCTCGACGTCGATCAGCGCACCGGAGCGCATCAGCCCCCAGTAGATCGGCAGGCAGTTGAGGAACTGGATATGGCCTACCCGGGGTCGCCGCAGCTCGGTCATGATCCGACCGTAGCCGCCGGCTCGACCGGCCGCTCGGCCGACCGGGGCGGAAGTGGCCCAGGACGCATCGTGGCCCGCTCGAGCCGGGCGGCCCGCAGTACCACCGGCGCCACCGCGGCGACCACGGCCAGCCCGGCCAGCCCGGCCACCGCGACCAGCGGCCGGGGCGGGAAGCCGGCGAGCAGGATGCCGCCGGCCAGGTAGCCGAACATCCCGGCGCCCTGGATCGCGGCACCCTGCGCGGCGAAGGCCCGACCGCGTGCCTCCGGCGGGACCCGGTTGGCCAGTACCAGGTTGCTGAAGACGTTCAGCCCGCCGTTGGCGACGCCGCCGACCAGCCAGAGCGGCACCAGCCAGCCGGCGGCCGGCACGGTGGCGCCGAGCCCGACGAGCAGGCAGGCCGCGCCGAGCATGCCCAGCACGCCCGTGACCCGGGCACCGTCGTCCCGGGCCCGCCGGGCGGTACCGGCCAGCAGCCAGGCGCCGACCAGCATGCCGGCGGTCCAGGCCGCGCTGACCAGGCCGAACATCGCGGTCGAGGAGTGCAGGGTCTCGCGTACGTAGAAGACCTCGATCACGTTGACCGCGCCCACCCCGGCCACCGTCGCGGCGATCGCGGCCACCATCGCCCAGAGCAGCGGGTCGCGGCGCAGCCGCCAGGCCGGGGCCGTCGGTGCCGGGCTCGCCCCGCCGGCCGCTCCGGTCGGCCGTCGCCCACCCCGTCGGGTACGCAGCAGCAGCCCGGCCGCGATCAACGCGAGGTAGCTGCCGGCGTCGAGCAGCAGCGGGATCCGGGCACCGAACTGGCCGACCAGCAGCCCGGCCAGGGCCGGCGCGACGAGGATGCCGACCGAGCCGGCGGTCAGGTTGATCGCACTGGCCCGGGGCAGGTCGTCCCGGCGCACCATCTCGGGCAGCAGGGCGGCCAGGGTCGGCTGGGTCACCGCCAGCCCGCAGGCGAGCAGCGCGGCGAGCAGCAGGATCAGGACGGTGTTCCCGGCGAAGGCGAGTGCGGCGCAGACCACCGCCTGGCCGGCACCGGCCCAGACCAGCAGGGTGCGGCTGTCCATCCGGTCGGCCAGTCGACCGGTCAGCGGGGCGAGCAGCACCAGCGGCAGCGTGGCGGCCAACATCACCCCGGACACCGCCAGCCCACCGGCGCCGGCGGATTGCAGGGCGAGCGCCAGCGAGGTCGCCGCGAGGAAGTCGCCGCAGCTCGACACCGCCCGGGCACCGGCGGCCAGGTAGACGTCCCGCCAGCGGGAGACCACCGGCGTGCCGTCATCGGGCAAGGCGGGACCGGAAGTTGTGAAGGACATACTTCGAAAGTAATCCTTCACAACTTCCGTACGCAACCAGCCACCCGACCCGAACCGATCAGCTCACTCCATCGGCAGCGCCGCGTAGTGGACCATCACCGGCCGGGAACCCTCGGGCGGGTCGGCCCGCTCCCGCCGCCGGTACGGCCGCATCAGCTCGCGGATCCGGTCGTTCAGCTCCACCAACTCCTCGGCGGTCAGCATCAGCACCGCACCGCCGTACCGGGCAGCGTCGTACCACTCCTTCGGCTCCGCGCCGGCCCGCCGGGCCCAGTTCCGGATCCGGTCCATGTCGCGGGCGGCGTAGACCTCGATCAGGGTCTCCTCGGCGGCCCGCGCCTCCGGTGAGGCGTCCTGGCCGACCTCCACCCCCCAGGAGCCGACGCTGCTGCGCCAGAGCCGCTCGCGGGCGTCGCCCCGGCTCGGCGCCTGCTCGACCAGCCCGTACTTCGCCAGCTCCCGCAGGTGATAGCTGACCGCGCTCGGCGAGAGCCCGACGATCTCGGCACACTCGGTGGCGGTGACCGCCGCCCCGGTGGTGGTGAGATGCTCCATGATCTCGAGCCGGGCCGGATGCGCCAGCGCCCGCATCACCTGCGGGTCACTGATCATCATCGGCCGCTGCTCGACGGGCTGCTCGGTCATGGGCCCATGATTCCGTCTCCGGCCCACCGGACGGCAGCGACCCGGGCGGCACGGCAGGTCCGGCGAACGAGTGGCACAAACTGTTTGTAGTACAACCAGCCAGCGCTACAAACAGTTTGTAGTCGGCGAGGCCCGCTGGCGGACCAGACCGCTCACGCCACCCGGAGGTCCGCACCTTCACCCCGGCGGACATGCTGGCGAGCGCACCCGGCCGGCGGTCCGGCCGGCGCGGCGGGTGAAATTCGGTGGAACGGGAGCTGAGCCGCAGGTAGGCTTGCTGGCCGCTTGACGGCCGAGGTGAGAAAGCACCGCAGCGGACGTCCCCGCGCCGGGTGCCGGCCATCCGCCCCCGGATACGCGAGCGAGCAGCCGACGCGCTGACGCGCCGATGGGAACCCAGCATGCCCGCACAGGACCTCGACACCGACCTGGACCACGAACGCGCACACCTGGCCGCCTCCCGGGCTGCCCTGCGGCGGATGCGGGAGCACGCCGAGTCGCTCTTCCGGACCGGCCAGGACGTCGCCGGTGACGCGTACGCGGCCGAGACGCTCGGCCGGACCCTCTCCCGGCGGGTCGCCGAACTCGCCGACGACCCGGGCACCCCGCTCTTCTTCGGCCGCCTCGACTTCGCCGATGCCAGCCACCACATCGGGCGGCGGCACGTCACCGACCCGGCCGGCGAGCCGATGGTGCTGGACTGGCGGGCTCCGATCTCCCGCTCGTTCTACCGGGCCACCGTCCGCGACCCGCAGGGGGTACGCGTCCGGCGGCGGTTCGGCTTCGGCGTCGGCCAGCTCACCAGCTTCGAGGACGAACACCTCGACCGGGGTGAGGAGTACGGCATCGCCAGCCGGATCCTGACCGCCGAGATCGAACGCCCCCGGGTCGGGCCGATGCGGGACATCGTCGCCACCATCCAGCCGGAGCAGGACGAGCTGGTCCGGGCCGAGCTGGCCGACTCGATCTGCGTACAGGGGGCGCCGGGGACCGGGAAGACGGCGGTCGGGCTGCACCGGGCCGCGTACCTGCTCTATCTGCACCGGGAGCGGCTGCGCCGATCGGGCGTGCTGGTCGTCGGGCCGAACCGGGCGTTCCTGTCGTACATCTCGGCGGTACTGCCGGCGCTGGGCGAGGTCGAGGTGACCCAGGCGACCGTGGAGGACCTGCTCGGCACCCCGGTACGTGCCGTTGACCCCCCGGCCACCGCTGCGCTCAAGCACGATCCCCGGATGGCCGAGGTGCTGCGCCGGGCCCTGGCCGGGCTGTTGCGGGCACCGGAGGAGCCGATCGTGGTCTCCGACGGCTCGTACCGATGGCGGGTGACGACGGAGGCGCTGCGCCGGATCGTCGAGGAGGCCCGCCGGGAGGGGCTGCCGTACGCCACCGGCCGGGAACGGGTCCGGGCCCGGGTGGTCGGCCTGCTGCAACGGCAGTCGGAGGCCCGAAGGGGCGACTCACCCGGCGAGGGCTGGCTGCGTCGGATGGGCCGGGCGAAGCCGGTCACCGAGTTCCTCGACCACTGCTGGCCGGCGGTCACCCCGGACGGGCTGGTGCACCGGCTGCTGGCCGACCCCGAGACGCTGGCGGCCGCCGCCGACGGGCTGCTCACCGAGGCCGAGCAGGCCCTGCTGACCTGGTCGAAGCCGCCCCGCACCCCGAAGGCGACGAAGTGGACCGCCGCCGACGCCGTACTGGTCGACGAGGCGGCGGGGCTGGTCGAGCGGCTGTCCAGCTTCGGGCACGTGGTGGTCGACGAGGCCCAGGACCTCTCCCCGATGCAGTGCCGGGTGATCGCCCGGCGCAGCGAGCACGGCTCGGTCACGCTCCTCGGCGACCTCGCCCAGGGCACCGCCCCGTGGGCCGCCACCGACTGGCGGGAGTCGCTGCGGCACCTCGGCAAGCCGGACGCCTCGGTGGTGCCGCTGACCATGGGGTTCCGGGTACCGGCCGCGGTGGTGGCGCTGGCGAACCGGCTGCTGCCGGCGCTGGCCGTGGACGTACCGCCGGCCGAGTCGCTGCGCTCCGACGGTGCGCTGGACATCCGTACCGTGTCCGACCTACCGGCGGCGACGGTGGCCGAGGTGCGGGCGGCGCTGGCTCACGACGGCTCGATCGCGGTGATCGCCGCCGAGGCCGAGACGGACGGGCTGCGCGCCGCGCTGGCCGGCGCCGGCATCCCGACCGCCACCACCGACGAGGTCGAGACGGCGGCCCGGGTCACCGTGGTGCCGGCCACCCTGGCCAAGGGCCTGGAGTACGACCACGTGATCGTGGTCGAGCCGGCCCGGATCGTGGCGGCGGAACCGCGCGGTCTGCACCGGCTCTACGTGGTGCTGACCCGGGCGGTCTCCCGGCTCGCCGTGCTGCACAGCGAACCGCTGCCCGCGCCGCTCTGACCGGCCGCGCCGAGCGCCGTCCGGTCCGGGGTCCGAATCCCGGGGGGACCGGCCCGGACGGCGTCCAGTACGGGCTCGGCCTGCTCAACATCCCGCTGCCGGCCGGCTGACGCCCGCTTCGACCGTCCGAAAACTACTTGGTGCGGTCATGGACTTTGTATTGTAAACTTGTTTACGTGACCGGGAACTTTGACGACGACCGCACCGGAAGCCCCACCGACGACCGCGACGAACTGCCGCCCCCCGACCCGGCCGCCGCACTGCGGCTGATCGCCGAGCAGCAGGCCGAGGCGGCCCGCAGGCTCAGCCCCAACCTGCTCTGGTACTACTGGCCCTGGGGCCTCGCCTGGCTGATCGGCTTCGGCCTGTTCTTCCTGCGCTTCGGGCCGGACGGCCGGGTCTTCGTCGACCTGCCCACCTGGCTGCCACTGCTCACCCTGCTCACCCTGCTGGTCGCCGCCGGGATCATCTCGGGGATCGTCGGCGGCCGGACGTACGGGCAGGTCACCGGCGACTCCAGCCGGCGCGGCCTGTGGTACGGCCTGGCCTGGGGCCTCGGGTTCAGCGGCATCAGCACGGTGCTCGGCCGGGTCTCCGACCACCTGCCCGAGGACGTCGCCGGACTGCTCTGGGCCGGCGTGGCCGTCGGGCTCACCGGCGCCCTGCACATGGCCGGCGGCGCGATCTGGCTGGACCGCAACCTGTTCCGGCTCGGCGTCTGGATCAGCGTCATCAACATCGCCGGACTGATCGCCGGATCCGGCTGGCACGCCCTGGTGATCTCGGTCCTCGGTGGTGGCGGGATGCTGGTGGCCGGGGTCCACTTCCTGCTCCGCGACCGCCATCGCAGCCGGAACCTCGCCGCCGGCATGTCGGGCACCCCGAGCGGGAGCGCCCGGAGCATCTCGTGACCGGCCTTCCCGAACTCGACCCCGTGATCCACGCACAGGCCCGGTTACGGGTGACCGCGACCCTCGCCACCCTGCGGGGCGGCGACCGGATCACCTTCCCCCGGCTCCAGGACATCCTCCAGATGACCGCCGGCAACCTCTCGGTGCACCTGCGCAAGCTCGAAGAGGCCGGCTACGTCGAGATCGTCAAGACCCACCAGGGCCGCACCCCGACCACGCTCGTCGGGCTCACCCAACGCGGCCGGTTCGCCTTCGAGGAATACACCCTGGCGGTACGCGCCCTGCTCGATCCGCCCCAGACGGAGGAAAAGCCATGATTCTCGCCCGCGCCGTCCAGGCCACCCGCCGGTACGGCGACGTCACCGCCCTCGACCGGGTCGACCTCGAACTCCCGGCCGGCGAACTGGTCGGCCTGCTGGGCCCGAACGGCGCCGGCAAGAGCACCCTGCTGAGCCTGCTGGTCGGGCTGCGCCGGGTCAGCTCCGGCCGGGTCGAACTCTTCGGCGGCGACCCCCGCGACCCGGCGTGCCGCCGGCAGATCGGGATGACGCCGCAGGAGACCGGGCTGCCGCCCACCCTGCGGGTCGGCGAGGTGGTCGACTTCGTCTCCGCGCACTACGCCGACCCGGTCCCCCGGGCCGAGCTGCTCGGCCGGTTCGGCATCGACGACCTGGTCCGGCGGCAGACCGGTGGCCTCTCCGGCGGGCAGAAGCGCCGGCTGGCGGTCGCGCTCGCCTTCGTCGGCCGTCCCCGGCTGGTCTTCCTGGACGAGCCGACCACCGGACTGGACGTGACCGCCCGCCGCGAACTCTGGGACGGCATCCGCCAGTTCCACGCCGACGGCGGCACGGTGCTGCTGAGCAGCCACTACCTGGAGGAGATCGAGGCGCTGGCGCACCGGGTGGTGGTGCTCGGCCACGGCCGGGTACTCGCCGACGACAGCGTCAGCGCGATCCGCGACCTGGTCGGGGTACGCCGGGTCAGCCTGGTCGCCCCGGAGTTGCCGGCACTGCCCGGAGTACGGGCCGTGGAGCAGGTCGACGGCGTCACCCACCTGCTCACCACCGACGCGGACCAACTCGTCCGGGACCTGGTGCGCAGCGGTACCCCCTTCGCCGATCTGGAGATCCGGCCGAGCAGCCTGGAGGACGCCTTCCTGGCCATCACCGAGGCGTCGTCCGACCCCGAGGCGCGGTCCGCCCCCCAGCCACAGCCCGCCCCCCAGCCACAGCCCGCTCCCCAGCCCGCCGACGTGTGACGGAGGAACCGATCGTGCGACTCTCGCTCGTGCACGCCAGATACCAGTTGCTGGAGACGGTCCGGATCCCGATCGCGCTGGTCGGCAGCGCCTTCTTCCCGGCCGCCTCGATGCTCTTCTTCGTCGTCCCGTTCAGCGGCGACGATCCGGCGATCGCCACCTACGCCACCGCCTCGATGGTCACCTTCTCGGTGATGAGCACCAACATCTTCCAGTACGGCATCGGGGTGGCCGAGGACCGGGCGCAGCCCTGGGACCCGTACCTGCGGACGTTGCCCGCCGGGGCCGCACCCCGGTTCGCCGGTCGGATCCTCGCCGGCCTGATCCTGACCCTGATCTCGCTGCTCCCGGTGGTGGTGATCGCGGCGGTGGCCACCGAGGCCCGGCTGACCGGCCCGGCCTTCCTGGCCGCGCTCGGTACGGTCCTGGTGATCGCGGTGCCGTTCACCCTGATGGGGCTCGCGATCGGCTACTCGCTGCCGAGCAAGGCGGCGATCGTGGTCGCCCAGGTCGTCTTCTTCCCACTGGCCTTCGGCGGCGGGCTGCTCTTTCCGCCCGGCGACTCGCCAGGGTTCATCGAGGCGATCGCTCCCTACCTGCCGACCCGCGGCGCGGTCGAGCTGATGTGGGCGGCCGTCGGCGACTTCCCGGTCGACCGGCTCTCGCTGGTGATGCTCGGCGTCTGGATCGCGCTGCTGGCCACGGTCGCCGGCTGGGCGTACCAGCGGGACGAGGGGCGGCGGTTCAGCTAGTCGCGGTGTCGCCCGCCGGGCGCGCACCTCCCTCTTCGCGCTGATACCAGGGAGTCATCCTGATGACACCGTGGTATCACGCTCGAAGGGCATATGGCTGCCGCACCGCCGGATCCCGACCTGCTAGGAGGCGGCACGGCGGGTCCGGACCGGGACGACGAGGGGGCCGTGCTCGCCCTCGATCACCCGGACCCGGGCCCGGTAGTGCGTACCGAGCAGGTCATCGGTGAGCACCGCCCGGGGCGGGCCGTCGGCGACCACCGCACCGGCGGCGACCAGCACCATCCGGTCGGCGTACTCGCCGGCGACCGAGAGGTCGTGCATGGTGGCCAGCACCGTCAGGCCGTGGTCGGTGCGGAGCTGGTCGACGAGTTCCAGCACCTCCTGCTGGTGGCCGATGTCCAGCGCACTGGTCGGCTCGTCGAGCAGCAGCAGCGGGGCGCCCTGGGCCAGTGCCCGGGCCAGGAAGACCCGCTGCCGCTCGCCCCCGGAGAGGGTCGCCAGCGGCCGGGCGGCGAATCCGGTCAGGTCCAGCCGGTCCAGAACGTCGTACGCGACCGCCAGGTCGGCGGCGGACTCCCGGCCCAGCGGCGGCACGTACGGGGTACGGCCGAGCAGCACGTAGTCGAGTACCGCCATTCCGGCCGGCACGACCGGGGACTGCGGCACCGTCGCCACCGTCCGGGCCCGGTCCCGGCGGCGGAGCCGGGCGATCGGCGTACCGAAGAGGGAGACCGACCCGGTGTTGGCCGGCAACAGCCCGCCGACCGCGCGGAGCAGGGTGGATTTGCCGGCGCCGTTGGGTCCGATCACGGTGACCCACTCCCCGGTCCGGACCGAGAGGCTGACCCCGGTCAGGATGCGTGCCCCGCCGAGGGTGATGCCGAGGTCGGTCACCTCGACGGCGACGCCGGTCGGGGCGGTCGCCCGGGTCGGGGCGGTCATTCCGCCACCCGCCGGGTGGTGCGCAGCACGATCGCGAAGAACGGGCCACCGAGCAGCGCGGTCACCACGCCGATCGGGATCTCGGCCGGTGCGGCGACGGTCCGCGCCGCCAGGTCGGTCAGGGTCAGGAAGGCGCCGCCGAAGAGCACCGACAGCGGCAGGACCGCCCGGTAGCTCGCCCCGGCCAGCATCCGTACGACGTGCGGGACGATGACGCCGACGAAGCCGATCAGCCCGGAGACCGAGACGGCGGCGGCGGTGGCCAGCGAGGCGGCGGCGACCAGCAGCAGCCGGGAGCGCTGCGGGTGCAGCCCGAGGCTGCTCGCCTCGTCGTCGCCGAGCGCCAGTACGTCGAGTTCGCGCCGGTGCACCAGCACCACGGCGGTGGTGAACACCGCGTACGGCAGCACCACCAGTACGTCGTGCCAGCCGGCGGTGGCGAGCCGGCCGAGCATCCAGGAGTAGACCTCCTGGATGCTCTCGGCGTTGCGTTGCAGCAGGTAGGTCTGACCGGCGGCGAGGAAGGCGGAGACCGCCACCCCGGCCAGGATCAGCGTGGCCGGGGAGCGGTCCCGGCCGCCGGCCGCGCCGAGCAGGTAGGTCAGCAGCACCGCGCCGAGCGCGCCGACGAACGCGGCCAGCGGCACGGTGACCGGAAGCCCGACCGTGACGTCGGCGCCGGTGACCCCGCGAACCACGATCACGGCGGTAACCGCGAGACCGGCTCCGGCGGCGACGCCGAGCAGGTGCGGGTCGGCCAGCGGGTTGCGGAAGACGCCCTGGTAGCAGCCGCCGGCCAGGGCCAGCATCCCGCCGACGAGCAGGCCGAGCACCACCCGGGGCAGCCGCAGCTCGGTGACGATGGCGATCTCACGCTCGTTCAGGCCGCTGTGCAGGTGCACCCCGGGTACCAGATTGAGCAGCTCGATCGCGACGCCGCCCGGCGGCAGGCTGACCGGCCCGAACGCGATGCCGGCCACCCCGGCGACCAGTACCGCCGCGAGGCCGGCGACCAGCCACCGGCGGCGCAGCCCGGCGGGCCGGGCGGGCCGGCCCTCCCGGGCGGCCCGGCCGGGGGCGACCGGGGCGTCGGGGCGGACCGGAGCGCCGGCTGTGCTCAAGCGGGCACCTTGGCGACCGCGTCCACGATGACCCGGAGCAGTTCGACCACCCGGGGGCCCCACCGGGACGCGATGTCGTCGTCGAGCCCGACGATCTGGTTGTTCTTCACCGCGGTCATCCCGGACCAGCCCTTGCGGGCCGAGACCGTCTGGGCGGACTGCTGGCAGCACTTGGTGTCGGCCAGGAAGACCAGGTCCGGGTCGGCCTTGATGATCGCCTCCTCGCCGAGTTGCGGATAGCCGCCCTTGGAGCCGTCGGCGTCGGCCGGGTCGGCGATGTTCTCCAACCCGACCATCCCGAACAGCGAACCGACAAAGGTCTTGCTGGTCAGCGAGTAGTACTCCGGACCGAGTTCGTAGAAGTAGCTCAGCTTCGCCGGCCGCTGCGGCACGTCCGCCACCAGCTTCCCGATGTCGCCCTTCATCCGGGTGACCAGGTCGGCCGCCTCGGCCGAATGCCCGGTGAGCGTGCCGAGGTCGGTGATCTGCCGGTACGTGTCGTCCAGCGTCTTCGCCGCCGGTGCCAGGTAGTGCGGGATCTTCAACTGGCCGAGCTGGTCCACGATCTTGTTCAGGTCGTTGGTGAGTACCACCAGGTCGGGGTTCTTCGCCGCGATCGCCTCGGCGTTCGGGGTGAACGCCGACAACTCGGTCTTCGGCGCCTCGGCCGGATGGTTCGAGTTGTCGTCGACGGCGGCGACCTGGCCACCGGCGCCGATCGCGAAGAGCATCTCGGTGGCGGTCGGTCCGAGTACGACGATCTTCTCGGGGCGGTCGTCGAGGGTGAGCGCGCCGACGGTCACCGGATAGCTGGCACCGCTGGCGCTCGGGGCCGCCTCCTGGCCGGGGTCGTCGGCGGCGCAGCCGGTCAGGGCCAGCGCCGCGCCGGCCAGCAGCGCGGCCAGCAGTCGTGGCGTACGTCGGGTCATCGGTCCTCCTGTCGGGTGAGGTCTGGTGCTCCGCCGACAGGTGCCTGTGCCCCCCGCCCACGGGGCGCCCTTCCTCGAAGGCGCTTTCCGCGACCGCACCGCAGGCGACCTGGCTCATCCTCCGCATGCCGGCTCGGGCCGCCCGAGGGCGGCGAGCGGGTGCGGGAGGCATCACAGTTGCGGGACAGCGCCGGTTTCACACCGGCTTCGCTGCGGGGTGGTCGGGGCAACGGTAGCGCATCCGTTCCGTGACCCGGCAGCGGCACAGCGCCATCCGCACACCGTTCCCGCTGATCAGAAGCTGTCTGGGCGGCCGCTCAGGACGGCGGACTTTCTCCGGGGGCACGTGGCCGGGGACGGGTTTCCGTCGGGTGGGCCTCGTAGAATCCGCCGAATGGCCCTCCCCACCGAGCAGCCGACCGGCGAGGCCCTCGACGTGCTGCGCCGGATCTTCGGCTACGACAGCTTCCGAGGCGACCAGCACGAGATCATCGACCAGCTCGTGAGCGGCGGCGACGCGCTGGTGCTGATGCCGACCGGCGCCGGCAAGTCGCTCTGTTACCAGATCCCCGCGCTCGTCCGGGACGGGGTCGGACTGGTGATCTCGCCGCTCATCGCCCTGATGCAGGACCAGGTCGACGCCCTGACCACCCTCGGGGTACGCGCCGGCTTTCTCAACTCCACCCAGGACTTCGAGGCCCGCCGGCTGGTCGAGACGGCCTTCCTCGCCGGCGACCTCGACCTGCTCTACCTCGCCCCCGAGGCGCTCCGCTCCGAGCACGTGCTCCGGCTGCTCGACCGCGGCACCATCGCGCTGTTCGCGATCGACGAGGCGCACTGCGTCGCCCAGTGGGGCCACGACTTCCGCCCGGACTACCTGGCCCTGTCGATGCTGCACGAGCGGTGGCCGACGGTCCCCCGGATCGCGCTGACCGCCACCGCCACTCCGGACACCCATGCCGAGATCGCGGCACGGCTCAACCTCAAGGACGCCCGGCACTTCGTCGCCAGCTTCGACCGGCCCAACATCCAGTACCGGATCGTGCCGAAGCGGGAGCCGAAGAAGCAGCTCCTCGACCTGCTCCGCACCGAGCATCCCGGTGACGCCGGCATCGTCTACTGCCTGTCCCGGGCCTCGGTGGAGAAGACCGCCGAGTTCCTCGTGCAGAACGGCATCCCGGCACTGCCCTACCACGCCGGGCTGGACGCGCCCATCCGGGCCGCCAACCAGCAGCGGTTCCTCCGCGAGGACGGGCTGGTGATGGTCGCGACGATCGCCTTCGGGATGGGGATCGACAAGCCCGACGTACGCTTCGTCGCCCATCTCGACCTGCCGAAGTCGATCGAGGGCTACTACCAGGAGACCGGCCGGGCCGGTCGGGACGGCCTGCCCTCGACCGCCTGGCTGGCGTACGGGTTGCAGGACGTGGTGCAGCAGCGCAAGCTGATCGAGGGTTCCGACGGCGACCTGGCCCGGCGCCGGGTGCTCGGCACACACCTCGACGCCATGCTGGCGCTCTGCGAGACGGTCCAGTGCCGGCGGGTCCAACTGCTCGGATACTTCGGCCAGCAGAGCGGGCCGTGCGGCAACTGCGACACCTGCCTGGCCCCGCCCGAGTCCTGGGACGGCACCATCGCGGCGCAGAAGCTGCTCTCCACCGTGCTGCGCCTGCACCGCGAGCGCGACCAGCGATTCGGCGCCGGCCAGTCCATCGACATCCTGCTCGGCCGGCAGACCGAGAAGGTCACCCAGCACCGGCACGACACGCTCAGCGTCTTCGGCATCGGCACCGAGCTGACCGAGTCCGAGTGGCGCGGGGTGGTCCGGCAACTGCTCGCCCAGGGGCTGCTGGCGGTCGAGGGCGACTACGGCACGCTGGTGCTCACCGAGACCAGCGCGGACGTCCTCGGCAAGCGGCGCGAGGTGATGATGCGCCGGGAGGCGCCCCGGGCCGCGTCGAGCGGCCGGACCGCGAAGCCCCGGGCCGCCGGGGCCGCCGCCGTCGCGCTGCCGCCGACCGCCGAACCGGTCTTCGAACGGCTCCGGGCCTGGCGTGCGGCCACCGCCAAGGAGCAGGGCGTGCCGGCGTACGTCATCTTCCACGACGCGACCCTGCGGCAGATCGCGGCCGAGCCGCCGGCCACCCTGGCCGAGCTGGCCCGGGTCAACGGCGTCGGGGAGAACAAGCTCGCGAAGTACGGGCAGCAGATCCTGGACACCCTCGCCGAGTGAGGCGCCCCCGAGCCCGCCAGCGAGCGGGCTCGGGGGTCGGGCCGCTACGAGCTGGTGATTGTCACGTTGTCGATCGCCGCCTCCACCAGGCTGGCCCCGGAGGCGTCGGCGGCCTGCACCAGCAGCCGCACCGACTGCCCGGCGTACGCCGACAGGTTGGCGGTGGCGGTGGTCCAACTGCCGTTGCGGTTGCTGGCCGCGCCGGCCTGGTTGAGCAGTTGGGTGGTCCCGCCACTGTGCACCACGCTCACCCGCAGGTAGTCCGCGGACGAGGCGTTCGAGCCGTGCGCGAGATACCAGGCCAGGGAAAGCGTCAACGTGCCGCTCCCGGGCAGCGTGATCGCCGGCGACTGTGCGCTGGTCAGCCCGCCGTCCACGTCATGGTCACCGGCCGCCGCGCCGGCCAGCCGGCCGGTGACCAGGTCGTTGTTGCCGGCGTACGGGGCGAGTTGCTTGGCGCCGCTGGAGGTGGTCGCCTGCGCGGTGCCCCGTTCCCACGCCCCCGAGGTCGCGGTGTCGGTACCGGCCGGGTTGACGGTCCAGCCGGTCGCGGCCTCGAAGGTGTCCGACCAGACCGTGGTGCCCCCGCCGGTGCCGCAGTACGTCGCCTGGAGCCCGACCACCCGGTACGGGCAGTCTGCGTACTCGCTCAGGATCAGCACCGCCTCCCGGTTGCGGGAGGTCTGCGCCGGGATCACCTCGTCGGGCGGGTAGAAGCCGCCGCCACCGGACGAGCCCGGGTACATCTCGAAGGTGTACGCGAAGATGTTGTGGGTCGCCCACATCCAGTCCAGGCTGTCCCCGTCGGTGATGTAGAGGTCGCTGGACTGTTCCGGGGTGTAGCCGTTGGTGGCGGCCATCTGCTGGCCGAGGGTCCGGAAGGTCCGCTCCTGGTCGGCGTTCAGCCCCGGACCGGTGTTCGCGGTGGTGTAGCCGTACGGCCAGAGCACGAGCTGCGAGTACGTGTGGAAGTCGATGTTGACCTTGATCTGCTGGGTGCCGCCGACGACCCGGCTGTTGACGAAGTCACGCAGCCGGGCGGTCTCCGGCGCGGAGAACGCCGACGGGCCCCGGTAGGTCTCCGAGGAGGTCGAGCCGGACGAGCCGCCGCAGCAGCCCCAGTTGTAGCCCCAGTTCCGGTTCAGGTCGGTGCCGACGTTCGACGATCCGCTGTTCGGCTGCCGGTTCTTCCGCCAGGACCGGTAGGAGCCGGTGGCGATGTCGTACTCGCTGCCGTCCGGGTTGACCGTCGGGACGATCCAGATCTCCCGGCTGTTGACGATGTTGGTGATCCGGGAGTCTGAGCCGTAGTTGTCGGTGAAGAGGTTGAGCAGGTAGATCGCCATCTCGACGGTCAGGTGCTCGCGGGCGTGCTGCTGCGAGTTGAACAGGATCTCCGGCTCGTTCTCGTCGGTGCCGACGTTGTCGGAGATCTTGATGACCGGCAGGTCGCGTCCCTCGTAGGAGGTACCCATGCTGGACCGGCGGGCGATGGTCGGATGGTCGGCGACCACCTGGTTGAGCACCGCGTTCAGCTCGGCGTAGTTGTGGTACGCCGAGTCGGCCGGCGGGAAGTCGAGCACCCCGACATCGGCGTGCTCGTGCTGACCCCGGTCCGGCGCCGCTGGTACGGCCGCCACCTCGAAGCCGAGCGCGGTGATCGCCTTCACCTCGGCGGCGGTCGCGGTGACGTAGAGCGCGCCGTGCTCGACGTAGTCGATGCTGGTGCCGGTGGCGGCCACCGCGTTGCGGTCGGCCAGGGTGCGTGGGCCGGTCACCCGGTATTCGGCGCTGGTGGCCGGTTCCGTGTCGGCCCGGTCCGGTCGGGCGCTGGCGGCGCCGGCCGCCGGGCCGATACCGGCCACGACGAGTCCGAGTACGACGGTGCCGGCGAGCGCGCCGGCCCGGGCCCGGTGCCGGATCGACGGCCCGGACATCCAGGTGCGGAAGGGCATGTAAACCTCCTGGGGGTAGGGAGGACTCCGCTGGGTAGTGCACACTGCACCATCCGTATCATGGTCATATCAATATGGATCACTTGACGTCCAATGCCAGTTCGACCCTTATCTCGGCAAAGATTTTCTTGGCTTGAACATCTGGCGAAACTTCCTGCCGAGCGGAATAGTGGCGACAGGACCCCGACCTTCGTCCCCCTGCGGAGCATCGATGGCCAGTTCGCCGAACCAGATCAGCCGACGCACCTTCACCCTCGCCGGCCTCTCCGGCCTGGCCCTGCTCGGCACCGGCGTGCCGGCCCGGGCCGGCGCCGCGACCGGTCGCCCCCGCCCGGCACCGCACGACGAGCAGATCACCTGGCAGGGCTTCTCCCGCTACGCCGACTGGCGGCGCGGCACCCACCAGGGCACCGTCGCCCTTCCCGGCGCGCGCACCGGGATCGCCATGCTGCGCCCGGCCGGCACCACCGAGTACGCCGACCCGCACACCGGCACCACCCGCACCTGGTCGTACGCCACCTGGACCTCGCCGGTCACCCCGGTCGGCTTCGACGCCAGCGAACTGGTCGCCTCGTGGAACGCCGAGACCCCGGCCGGCACCTGGATCCAGGTCGAACTCCAGGGCACCTACAACACCGGCGCCCTGACCCCGTGGTACGTCATGGGTCGGTGGGCCGCCGGCGACCAGGACATCCGGCGTACCAGCGTGAACCGGCAGGGCGACCCGTACTCGACGATCTGGACCGACACCTTCTCGATCGACGACGTCGCTGCCGGGGTGCTGCTGCGGGCGTACCAACTGCGGCTGACCCTCTACCGCGCGCCGGAGAGCCGCCGGTCACCCCGGGTCTGGCTGCTCGGCGCGATGAGCTCGCTGGTGCCGGACCGGTTCACCGTGCCGGCCAGCGCCGGCCGGATCGCCTGGGGCCGGGAGCTGGCGGTGCCCCGCTACTCGCAGAACATCCACGCCGGGCACTACCCCGAGTACAACGGCGGCGGCCAGGCCTGGTGCTCGCCGACCTCCACCACGATGGTGCTGGAGTACTGGGGCCGGAAGCCGTCCGCCGAGGAGACCTCCTGGGTCGACCCCAGCTACCCCGACCCGTCGGTCAACCACGCCGCCCGGATGACCTACGACTACGCGTACGAAGGCTGTGGCAACTGGCCGTTCAACACCGCGTACGCCGCCTCGTACGGGTTGGACGCCAAGGTGACCCGGCTGCACTCGCTCGACGAGCTGGAGCACTTCATCGCCGCCGGCATTCCGGTGGTCACCAGCCAGTCCTTCCTGGCCGAGGAGCTGGACGGGGCCAACTACGGCACCTCCGGGCACCTGTTCGTGGTGGTCGGCTTCACCGCCGACGGCGACGTGGTCGTCAACGACCCCGCGTCGTTGGCCAACGACGCGGTGCGCAACGTCTACCGGCGGGACCAGTTCGAGCAGATCTGGCAGCGGACCAAGCGGATCAACGCCAGTGGCGGGGTCTCCGGCGGGTCGGGCGGGATCGCGTACCTGATGAAGCCGTGCGGGAGGCCCTGGCCGAAGCTGGCCGGCTCCACCAACTGGTAGCGGCACCGACGCCAGCTCACCTGGGGAGGATCACCCGACCCGTGCCCGGCCAACGGCGTCCGGGTACGGGTCGGTGCCGTGCCGGATCCGCGCAGCACGGCTCAGGACCTGTCGGTCGGCTTCTCCCCGTCGGTCGGCTTCTCCGCGTCGGTCGGCTTCTCCTCCCCGGCCAGCGCGGCGCGCAGCCGCTCCTTCTCGGCCCGGCGCTTCTCCGCCGCCCCGGCCAACTGCTGGGCCATCTCGTCCCGCCAGCCGCGCAGCAGGAAGAACGCCAGCGCGGCGGAGAACGCCACCGCCAGCATGAGCTTGAGGAAGAGGTTCATCTCGACCGGCCAGAGCGCCAGGGCGACCGCCACGAACAGCCCGATCCGGCCCAGCGTGTACTTCACCGCGGGACTCATCTGCGCATCTCCGATCAGTTCGTCCGGCCGGCGAGCCAGCGGACGCCGGCAAACCAGACCAACGCGTACGCCATGGCGAAGACCGCCGCGGCCACCCCGCCCGAGACCAGCGGCGGGGTCGACTCGGCCAGCCCGGCGGCGAGCAGCCCGGCGGCGATCCCGACGGCCGCGGCCACCAGCGCCGCCGCGACCCGGGCGGGACCGAACCGCCAGGCCCGGAACTCCTCGACGAAGATCCAGGCCGGCAGGACCACCGCGAGCCACCCGCTCGCCCGGCCGAACTCGCCGAGGCCGACCAGGGAGGCACCGAAATCGATGACGAGCAGCGCCACCAGCCCGACGACCACCCCGACCAGGGCGACGCCGAGCAGGTCGGCCAGGACCACGATCCGCCCCTGGTCGTCCCGGCGGGGAAAGGGTGCCCGCTCGCTCCGCTCGGTCATGCCGCCTCTCCGCTGTGCTCCACCGGCAGACGTCGACCCCGATCCGCGCCCGCTCCGCCCGCTCATGACCTTTCGAGGGTACGTGAGCGGGCGCGGAACCACCCGTGCCGGGCCGGGCCGTGCGCACGACGACAGCGGAGTACCCGAGCACCGATGGCCGGCCTATCCGGCCCGGAGCGCCTCGGTGGGCGACGTACGGGCCGACCTGGCCTTCGGCTGACCCGCCCCGGAGCGCCCCGGATCAGGCCCAGACCTGCTGCGGCTCGGCCCGGCGTTCGGCCAGGCTCGGCGGGGCATCGTACTCGCGCAGCACCGCGTACCGGCTGTCCCGTTCGGCGGGACGGAGGTCGGCGTCCCAGACGAGCTGGAGCAGTTCCTCCCGGGACAGCGCGGCGGGCGTACCGGCCGGGTCGGCGGCGTGGCCGATCCGGTGTTCGGCCGCCGCGCCGGCCAGGTCGTCCACGCCGAAGTGCAGCGCGAGCTGCGCCACGGAAGGCCCCTGCGTCGCCCAGCAGCACGTCAGGTGCGGCACGTTGTCGAGGAGCAGCCGGGACACCGCGAAGGTCTTCAGCGACTCGGCCGGCGACGCCGTCTCGGCCGGCGCTTGCGACTGGAGCCCGCCGCCGGCCGGTGCCACGAGGTCGTGCTCGTAGCGCAGCGGCAGGAAGCTGGTGAAGCCGCCGGTCTCGTCCTGCAGTTCGCGCAGCCGCAGCACGTGGTCGACCCGGTGCCGGGGCTCCTCGACGTGACCGAAGCGCATCGTCGCCGGGGTACCGAGCCCCTTGGCGTGGGCGAGCCGATGGATCCGGGACCAGTCCTCCCAGGTGCGGTCACCGAGGCCGAGCCGCTGGCGTACCTCCGGGTCGAAGATCTCGGCCCCGCCGCCGCTGAGCGACGCGAGCCCGGCCGCGACGAGTTCGTCGAGGATCTCGTCGGCCGGCAGTCCGGTGTTCCTCTCCAACCAGCGCAGCTCGGTCGCGGCGAAGCCGGTCAGCCGGACGTCCGGCAACGCCGCCGTCAGCGCGCGCAGCAGTTCCGGATAGTGCTGCCACGGCAGCGCGGGGTGCACCGGGTTGACGAGCTCCAGCTCGGTGAGCCCGTCGGCGGCCAGCTCGGTGGCCTGCCGGACGGCCTCGTCGACCGGCATCGGGTACGGGTCCTTCTCACCCTGTTCCGGGCGGAAAGAGCAGTACGCACAGCCGGCCGCGCAGAGGTCGGTCAGCTTCAGTTGCCGGTTGACGACGAACAGCACCCGGTCGTCGCCCCCCGCCCCGGTACGCCGGTGGTGCGCCAGCCGGCCGAGCCAGACCAGGTCGTCGCTGGCGTACAGCGCCTCGCCGTCAACACGGCTGAGCCGAACTCCCGCGTAGACCTTCTCTTCCAGCTCACGCTTGCGTCCGGCGTCCATCGCAGCACGTCCCTCCAGGCACGATCTCCGCCACGAGCCTACGTGGAGCGCCCGAGGTGCCGGCGGAGGCGGTGGCGGCAGCGGCCTGGTTCACCTTGCCCAGGTACCCTTAACCCGCTTCTCAGCGTCTCGTTACCCCCGTCGCATCGACATCCCCGGTGCATTGAGGTAAGACAAAGTAGGACGCGATGCACCACTAATGGCGATACCACAGCAGCGCCGGGCGCGCTGCTGTGCACGGACGGGAGCGGCATGGCCAACAGCAGGCGCGGACGACCGGACCGGCCCGTCGACGCGGTTTCGCCGGTGCTACGGCCGCTGGTCTGGTCAGCCCTGGTCGGCGCGATCGTGGCAGGCGCGATGGCGACCCCGGTCTACGCCGACCCGCCGCTGCCGAACACGGTCCCCGACGCGGGGGTACGCCCGCTGCCGGCCGGAGCGCCCAGCGTGCCCACCAGCACCGGCACGCCGACGACGCCCTATCCGCTGCCGCCGAGCGTGAACGGTCCGCTGGCCAGCCAGATCATGGCGCTGGAGGTCGAGGTCGCCCAGCTCGGCGACCAACTGCTGCAACTACGGCAGGAGCGGGACAAGGCCACCACCGAGCTGACCACCGCCGACGGCGTACGACAGACGGCTCGGCTGGAACTGGCCAACGCCCGTACGGCGGCCGACAACGCGGCGGCGGGCGCGCTGAAGGACGCCGCCGGGCTGCCACCGGGTGCGTTCGGCTCCGACCTGCACGGGCTGGACCTACTCGGCCGGATCCAGCGCGGTGAGGAGCGGGCCGGCGACACCGAACTGGCCGCCGGTGAGGTGGCCCGGACGCAGCAGGCCGAACAGCAGGCGGAGACGGCATACCAGACCGCGTCCAGCACCTACCAGCAGAAGGTCGCCGCCTTCACGACTGCGGAGACGCGGTACAAGGCACGCTCCGCCGCTCTGGTGAAGCTCAAGCGCGACAACACGGACCAGCTCAAGGCGATCGAGCGGGCCCGGGAAGCCGCCGAGCAGCAAATCGGCGCGACGATCGGCAGCGACAGCGTCGCCGGGATGGTCGCGCACCCCAAGGCGCTGGCCGCGATGCGTTACGCGCTCGCCCAGCGGGGCGACCCCTACCTCTGGGGCGCCGAGGGTCCGAACCGGTTCGACTGCTCCGGGCTGATGCTCGCCTCCTATCTCTCGGTGGGCAAGCGGATCCCGCGGGTCTCCCGCGAGCAGTACAACGGCACCCGCAACCAGAGCGTCGCCCGGGAGGCCCTGCTCCCCGGCGACCTGGTCTTCTTCGCCTCCGGCAGCAGTTGGACCAGCATCCACCACGTCGGCATGTACATCGGCGGCGGCAAGATGGTGCACGCCCCGACCACCGGCGATGTGGTCAAGGTCTCCACCGTCTGGTGGTCGCGGTTCTACGCCGCGACCCGGATCTTCCCGGCGGTGCCGGCCCCGAACGCGACCACCCCGCCGCCGACCACCAGGCCGCCGACCACCCCGCCGCCGACCACCCCGCCACCCACGACGCCGCCGCCGACCACCAAGCCACCCACCACCACGCCGACCACGCCTCCGGCGACCAAGCCGCCCACCACCACGCCGACCACGCCTCCGGCGACCCCGCCGGTGACGCCGGCACCGACCCCGAACCCGCCGGATACCTCGACGCCACAGGCACCGCCGGTCAGCACCTCGGGCGGCCAGCCGACCGGTGGTACGTCCAGCGCCAGCCGGTCGACTCCGGCTGCGGAGGGTAGCTCCGACAGCGACTGAGGGTGCCGGTCACCGGCCGGCTGTGCGCCCGTGCTGAGATGTGGCACGGTGAGGGTTGACGTACTTCCGACCCGGCCTACCGGCCCGGGTGTGGGCGCGGGAGGCAACAATGGACGAATCGCAGGTCAGACCGGCTATCGGGGAGGCATCTCCGGATACTGACGGTCGGGCTGCGGCCACCCGGTCCGGACGGGACGGCGTGGACGAGAGCGAACTGTCCCCGCTGCCGCCGCCCCCGCCGGTCGGTACCGCGCTGCCGGAACCGCCAGCCGAGGAAGGGCTTCCCGAGGCCTACCAGCCGCCACCGCCGCCCGCCGCCGGAGCGCTCTGGGCGGACGCGCCGCCGGACCCGGCCGCAGCAGATCCGACCGCAGCGGACCCGACCGGTTCCACAGGCTCCGACTCGGCCCGGGACGCTTCCAGCTCGATCGGGGACGATCCAGGCTCGATCCGGGACGATCCCGACGCTGTTCCGGGCGGCGAGGCGAGTCCCACCGCCGACTCGGCCGACGAACCGTCGGTCTCACCGAACGCGGATGCCGTCCCGGAGGCCGAGACGAGTTCTGCCGACCCGTCCGACGATTCCGGCGCCCCGTCCGACGAGGTCGGCTCCGCCGCCGACGCCGGCCCTGGGACAGATCCCGCCACCGTTCGGGACGCCGACGCCGGGCTGGGCCCGCCGGTCGACTCCGAGTCTCCGGACAGCTCTGAGCCACCGGTCAGCCCTGATCCTCGCGGTGGTGCAGAGGTCGCCGACGTGCCCGGGTCGGAGCCGGTCTCCGTACCGGAGCAGGTCGGCGACAGCGCCGCCGCAGAGCCGGTCGCCGTACCGGAGCGGGCCGATGACAGCGCCACGGCAGAGCCGGTCCGCGGTCGCGCCGTGAGTACGGCGGCCACCACCCCTACCGCAGCCGAAATCGCCGCCATGCCCGCCGCTGCCTCGGGCAGCCGCACCTACCGCGCCGGCGAACTGGCCAAACCCGTCAACGCGGCGGCCGCCACCCCGGCACCGGCGTCCTCGGCACCCGCCTCCTCGGCCTCGGGCACTGCGGCTGCCGGCTCCTCGACACCGAGCGCTCCGGTCGCCGCGTCCTCGACACCGGGCACTGCGGCGGCCGCCCCGTCCGCACCGGCCGCCGCTGCACCCGCACCGGTGCTGGCCCCGGCACCCCCGGGGACTCCGGTGCCGCCGCTGCAACGGCGGCGTCCGCAGACTCCGGCGGTCGACTCCCCGTGGTCGGCGTTCGCCAACGCCGTCAAGTCCCCGCCGGCCCCGTCGAGCGGATCGGCCGTCGGATCGCCGGCCGGCTCGGCGTCCGCCCCGCCCGTCGGGTCGGCATCGGTTTCGCCGGTCGCCGCCGGACTCTCCGGGTCGACCCCGGCCGAGCCGGTACGCCAGACCCGGGAGCGGCCCGGGGCCGTGCACTTCACGGCCCCGCCCGCAGCCAGCGTGTCAGCACCGCCGGCCACTCCCGGCCAGTCGTCGCGGGACGCCGGGTCGCCCGCTGGCGGCACCCCGTCGTACACGGTGCCGCCGCAGCGCAGCGCTCCGCGGAGCAGTGCCGGTACGACCCGGGCCAGTGCCTCGGTGCCGGGCCTGTCTCCAGTACTGCCGAACGAGGCCGCCGCCGTAGCCGCGGCGCCGGGAGTGGCGAAGGTCTACCGGAGTACCGAACCGGAGCCGGCCGGACCGCCCGAGCCGGCGCATCCGTCGGCACCGCCGGCACCCGAACCGCCGGACCCGGGCCCGGCGCCCACGCCGTTCCCGGCACCGGCGCCTCCGGTACCCACCCCGGTGCCACCGACTCCGTCGCCGTACCCGCCCGCGCCGCCCCGGCCCGCTCCGGTGCCGCCAGGCCCCGCGCCGTACCCGCCGAACCCTGGCCCGACTCCACCCGGTCCGGTACCCCCGGGCCCCGGCCCGATACCCCCGGGCCCGGTGCCGTACCCGCCGACGTCAGCGGCTGCCTCGCCGGCGTACCCGGCCACGCCGGTCTCCGGTGGGCCGGCTGGCCGGCCGGCGGATCCCCCGCCACCGGCCCCGCTGGTGGTTCCGGCGCCCGCCCTGCCGAGCTGGCCACCACCGACCAACCCGATGTCCTCGGCCAACCTGGTCGGCGGCGGTACGCCGGGCTACTCGCTGCCCACCGCCGACCCGGGCCCGGCCGTCGCCGCCGAACCAGCCGGCCGGATCCCGGCCGGTGGCCGCCCGTCGGGCGCCAACCCGGCCTCGCCGCACCAGCCGAGCGCCGGCCCGACGACACCGCACTCCCCGGGATACCGGGACTGGGCCCGGGACCAGCGGGCGGAGGGCACCGTGTACGGCGGCCCCGAGGGCCACGTCACCGTTTCGATGCCCACCAACCAGCTCGAGAACTCGGGCTCGCTGACCGGGCACATCCTGGCTCAGGGCTGGACGGACACCCCCACGCAGAAGACCAACACCGGCAAGGTGGTGCTGGTACTGCTGATCGGGCTCGGCATCCTCCTCGCGGTCGGACTGATGGTGGTGCTGCTGGCCGGAGACGCGTTCAGCAGCCTCTTCGACGGTCTGCTGAGTAGTTGACGGAGCCGCCCGGTACCCGGCGGGTCGGCGGGCGCGGGTGGGTGAGCCTGCCCACTGGCGTGCGCGCCGAGGTGGCGGTGGCGGCTGGTCCCCGTACACTCGGATGGATTGTTGACCTGGCGCGTGCCACGCGCCTCTGGGCGATCTTGCGGGCGAATCAGCGGCGACCTCGTCGCGGCGGGCCATCGCGAAGATGCGCCCCGCTTGAGAGGTATCTTTGACCACCTTTGCTGATCACAGCATGTTTCCGTCCGTATTCGACGCGCAATCCGGTTCCGCTTCCGCAGGCACCTCCGCGTCTGATGAGCAAGCCGTTCTGAGTGTGCCGGCTGTTGCCGGTGCGCACGCTGATTCCGCCGACACGGTGACCGCCGACGACTCCGGCCCGCTCATCGTGGCCGCCCCGGACGCCATTGCCGGGCAGAACAACACCATTTCCGAGCCGGTCGACTCCGAGCCCGCCCAGGCCAAGCCCGCCCAGGCCAAGCCCGCCCAGGCCAAGCCCGCCCAGGCCGAGCCCGGGCCGGTTGATGAGTCCGGGCCGGTTGATTTCGCCACCCTCGGGCTGCCCCGGCAGCTCGTCCGGGCGCTGCACCGGGAGGGCATCGACACGCCGTTCGAGATCCAGCGGGCCACCGTGCCGGACGCACTCGCCGGGCGGGACGTACTCGGCCGGGGGCAGACCGGCTCCGGCAAGACGCTCGCCTTCGGGCTGCCCGTACTGGCCCGGATGGCGGCCGGCCCCCGGGCCCGGGCACACCACCCGAGGGCGCTGATCCTGGTGCCGACCCGGGAACTCGCGATGCAGGTCAACGATGCGCTGATGCCGCTCGGCCGGGCAGTCGGGGTGTTCCTCAAGACCGCTGTCGGCGGTGTGCCGTACGACCGCCAGATCGACTCGCTGCGCCGTGGCGTGGAGATCGTGGTGGCCACACCGGGCCGGCTGGCCGACCTGATCGAGCGGGGCGTCTGCCGCCTCGACGACATCGAGGTCACCGTGCTGGACGAGGCCGACCAGATGGCCGACATGGGCTTCCTGCCGGACGTCACCGAACTGCTCGCCAAGACGCCGGCGGATGCCCAGCGGCTGCTCTTCTCCGCCACTCTGGACAACGACGTCGACTCGCTCGTCAGGCGTTTCATGACCGATCCGGTCACCCACTCGACGGCGCCGCCGACCGCCGCCGTGTCCACGATGGACCATCACATGCTGCTGATTCCGCCGCACGACAAGTTCGCGGTGGCGGCCTCGATCGCGGCCCGGCAGGGCCGGACCATGATGTTCGCCCGGACCCAGATGGGCGTCGACCGGCTGGTCGAGCAGTTGGCGGCGGTCGGCGTCCGGGCCGGCGCGCTGCACGGCGGCAAGACCCAGCGGGTACGCACCCGCACCCTGGCCGAGTTCAAGGAGGGCCGGACGAACGTGCTGGTCGCCACCGACGTGGCGGCCCGGGGCATCCACGTCGACGGCGTCTCGCTGGTGGTACACGTGGACCCGCCGAAGGACCCGAAGGACTACCTGCACCGGGCCGGCCGTACGGCCCGGGCCGGCGAGTCGGGTGCGGTCGCCACGCTGGTACTGCCGAAGCAGCGCCGGTCCACCCTGGCGATGTTGCAGAAGGCCGGTGTCGAGCCGGAGCAGACCCGGGTACGCTCCGGCGACGCCGCGCTGGCCGAGGTGACGGGTGCCCGAGAGCCGAGTGGCGTACCGGTGGTGGACGAGCCGGCACCGCGCCGTGGGTCCGGTACGCGCCCGGACCGTCCCCGTTCCGACCGCCGGTACGGCGACCGGCCCCGGGCTGACCGCCGTTACGGTGACCGGCCGCAGGAGGAGCGCCGGCACAGCGACGGTCCGCAGGGTGAGCGCCGCTACGGCGACCGCTTCCAGGGCGAGCGCCGCTACGGCGACCGGCCGCAGTCCGACCGCCGCTACGGCGACCGCCGCTACGGCGACGGCGGTGGTACCCCGCAGGGCGGCCGTGCCGAGCGGGGCGGCGAGTGGCGCTCCGGCGGGGGGCGGCAGGGCGGCTTCCGGCACGAGGGCCGGCCGCACACCGACCGGCCGGTCTGGGACCGGTCCCGGGACGAGCGCCCGCGCGACGACCGGGCCGCCGGGGACCGGCCGGACGACCGGCGGGGCCGCCGCGACCACCGGTTCGACGGCCGGCGTCCGACCCCGACCCGCTGAACGGTCCGGCATCGCCGCCCGACCCGACCCGCTGAACGGTCCGGCATCGCTGCCCGACCCGACCCGCCGAACGGTCCGGCATCGTCGCTCGGTGCCGGCCGGTCCCACTGTCGGGTCGGGCAACGGGAGCCTGACGGGCTGCCGTCGGGCCCGGCGCACGGAGATCGCCCACCGCGCGTCGCGGATTGGGACGCTTGCCGGTAACAAGGCCGCCGACCAGGGCCCGCCGCCGTCGAACGGCGCGGGCCCCGGTCGGGCCGCCGGGCCGGCGGCCGGCATGGAATTGCCGCGCCCGGGCATTCCTGTCGGTCGGCGGCGGTAACGTCCATGGACATGCCGAGCATGCCGAAGACGTTGTTCTGGAGCCGCACCGACGTGCCCGGTGCCGATCACACGCTCGTCACCGACCACCGTGGGCTGACCGCCCGGGGCACCGCAGTCGCCGTCGACCCGATCGCCTTCACCTGCCGCTACGCTCTGCGCACCGACGAGCACTGGGCGACGGAGGGGCTGGAGGTGAGCTGCGAGGGCGCCGGCTGGCTGCGCACACTGCGGTTGGAGCGGGCGGCCGGCCGCTGGCGGGCGAGCACGGCCGAGCAGGGCGACCTGGACGCGGCGCTGGCCGCCGCCGGCCAGCCGGGGGCCGGGCTGCCCGGCACCGAGGAGCCGGAGCGGCTCGCCGAGGCGGTCGACGTCGACCTGAGCGCCTCGCCGCTGTTCAACACCCTTCCGGTACGCCGCCTCCGGCTGCGCGAGGCCGCGCCGGGCAGCTCACACCGGGTCGTCGCGGTCTGGGTGCTGGTGCCCAGCCTCCAGGTGGTGCCGGCCGAGCAGACCTACACGGTGCTGGAGGGCGGCAACGTCCGGTTCACCAGCGAGAGTTTCACCGCCGACCTGACCCTCGACGCCGACGGCTACGTGCTGCACTATCCAGGGCTGGCGCACCGGCACTGACCCGAGCCGGCCAGATGTCCGTCATCCGGACCACTCGCCGGTCATCAGGAAACGTTCCACCGCGGACCGGTGCGGCGCCAGGTCGAGGCCCCGGTCGGCCACCCACTCGTCCGAATAGTACGTGTCGGTGTAGCGTTCGCCGCCGTCGCAGAGCAGTGTGACGACCGACCCGGTCCGGCCGGCGGCCCGCATCCCGGCGATCAGGCCGAACGCGCCCCACAGGTTGGTGCCGGTCGATCCGCCGACCCGCCGGCCCAGCACCGTCGACGCGACGCGCATGGCGGCCAGCGAGGCCGCGTCCGGCACCCGCACCATCCGGTCGACGACGCTCGGCTGGAAGGACGCCTCGACCCGGGGTCGGCCGATCCCCTCGACCCGGGAGCCGGCGTCGGTGGTGGCCGACCAGTCGCCCGAGGTCCACGCGGGATAGAACGCGGAGTTCTCCGGGTCGACCACGCAGAGCCGGCTCGCCAGCCGCCGATAGCGGAGGTAGCGCCCGATGGTGGCGCTGGTGCCGCCGGTACCGGCGCCGACCACGATCCAGTCCGGCACGGGGTGCCGTTCCAGGGCGAGCTGCGCGTAGATCGACTCGGCGATGTTGTTGTTGCCCCGCCAGTCGGTGGCGCGTTCGGCGTACGTGAACTGGTCCATGAAGTGCCCGCCCAGGTCCTCGGCGAGCCAGCGGGCCTCGACCACGACGGCGGCCGGATCTTCCACCAGATGGCACTTGCCGCCCTGGAACTCGATCAGGGCGATCTTCTCCGGCGAGGTGGCGGCGGGCATCACGGCGATGAACTGCACCCCCAGCATCCGGGCGAAGTACGCCTCCGAGACGGCGGTCGAGCCCGACGACGCCTCCACGATGGTGGTACGCGGTCCGATCCAGCCGTTGCAGAGCCCGTAGAGGAACAGCGACCGGGCCAGCCGGTGCTTCAACGACCCGGTCGGGTGCACCGACTCGTCCTTGAGATAGAGGTCGATCCCCCACTGGCGGGGCAGCGGAAAGCAGAGCAGGTGGGTGTCGGCGGATCGGTTCGCGTCCGCCTCCACCGCCGCGATCGCCTCGGTGACCCAGGTGCGTTCGGCGTCGTCGCACCGGTCGAGCTGTTCCATGACCAGGAACGTAGCAAGCCGCCCGGCGGCCGGCCGGGTCAGGACGGGCCGACCGGCTGGGGGCGGTTCTCCCATTTCGTCGAGAGTGCGACGGCCGTCCGGGTCGAGGCGACTCCGGCGGTCCGGTTCAGCCGCAGGATGAGCTGCTCCAACTCGGCAATTGTGCCAACTCGCGCCTTGAGCAGGAACGATTCCACTCCGGCCATGAAGTAACAGGATTCGATTTCCGGCATGCCCCGGATCGCCTCGAGTACGTCGTCGGTGTCGCCGCCGGAGTCCTGCACGATGCCGATCAACGCCGTTACGCCGAGCCCGATCGCCTCCGGCTCGACGTCCGCCCGGTAGCCCCGGATGACGCCGCCGGACTCCAGTTTGCCCACCCGCTCGTGCACCGCCGGCGCGGAGAGGCCGACCTGCCGGGCCAGCTCGGCGTACGAAAGGCGGGCATTGCCGCGCAGCAGCTCGACGAGGCTCAGGTCGATCGCGTCCACGTTCTGAGACCCTAGTCCGGGCGGGTGAACGGGCCGCCCGGGGTCGGCAGCATTGTTGCTGACATAACGCGTAAATGCCGTGAATCGTCCCGGCTAACCTCACACACGGTACGTTTTCGCGTTTGCCGGACACGGCACTCCGGCGGTGTTGTAATTGCCGTACGTCCCTTAAACGAAGGCTCTGGCAAGCATGTGTTCTGGGGGCGGTCCTACCAGTCCGGGGGCTTCGTAGACGCGAGGAGGGGGCTGTGGACACTGGAGATCGTCTGCTGACGCCGGGCGAGGTGGCAGCGCTCTTCCGCGTCGATCCGAAGACCGTCACACGCTGGGCCGCGGCCGGGCGTATCGGCAGCATCCGAACACCGGGTGGACATCGCCGCTTCCGCGAGTCGGAGGTACGCGCACTGCTCGAGGGTGAGGGCATGCTCGACGAGGTGGACGAGGGCCTCGCGAACCGGCCGCGCAACGCCGGACCCGCCACGCCGAGTGGTCCCGGCCCGGCCGGCGCCGGAAACGTCGGCCTGCACTGAACCTTCTTCCGGCCTGGACAGCGCGGCGCCTGCGCCCCGACGTCCACCTGCGGCCACCACGACCGCACGGTGAGGGTCGACAGGGTTCACTGACCGACACCGGGCAGGGGGTCGGCACCGGGGGCGCTCAGCCCCGATCGGCCCCCAGCTCGCCGGACCAGCGCCGGAACAGGGAGTGCGGCACGTCGAGCGCGTCGAGCACCTTTCCGGCCACGAAGTCGACGAGCTGTCGCGCGGAGGCGGCGGCCCCGGCACCGTAGAAGCCGGGGCTCGCCGGCAACACCACCGCTCCGGCGTCGTGCAGGGTGATCAGGTGCTCGAGGTGGCTGCGGGTGATCGGAGTCTCCCGGGGCACCACCACCACCGGCCGATGCTCCTTGAGGTTCACCTCAGCGGCCCGTTGCAGCAGGTCCTTGGAGAGGCCGATCGCGATTCCGGCGCAGGCCGCCGTACTCGCCGGCACCACCACCATGCCCCGGGTCGGGTACGACCCGCTGCTGGGCCCGGCCGCGAGATCTCCGGCCGGCCAGTACGCCAGGTCGGCACCGTCCAGGTCCCGGCCCAGCCAGGCGGCGAGGTCGTCCTTCCAGTGCGCGTCCCGGAACGGACGGCCGGTCTCGTCGAGGATCGTCAGCCGGGCCGCCCGGGAGACGACCAGGTCCACCGGTTCACCCGCGTCGAACAGCCCGCCGAGCACGGCGGCCGGATACGGCGTACCCGATGCCCCGGAGACGCCGACCACCCACGGCCTTCTCATGCCCACCAGCCTGCCGCAAGCGTCGAAGCCGGCGCCGACCGGCCCCGGCCGCGACCTGCGGCGCCGGCCCATGGTGTGACCAGATCATCACTTACTGCGAAATAGGGCGTACCCGACGGCGATCACAGACCGGCCGGAAACTGCAATGCTGCTCACGTCTGCCCGCGGCAACGACGAAGGGGGCGGGGCATGTACGGGATCAGCTCGTGGGCGGCCGAGCTGAGCTGTCCGATACCGGCACGCCTCTGCCCGCACGCCGACGCCGTGCAGGAGTGGCTGGTCGACTGGGCAGACCTGATCATCGGCCCACTCGACGCGACGGCCCGGGACCGGCTCACCCGCAGCGGCGTCGCCCGGTACGCCGGCCGGCTGTATCCGGACGCCAGCGAGGCGGACCTGCGGGTCATCGCCGCCCTCTTCACCTGGTTCTTCCTGCTTGACGACGCCTGCGACGCGACCCGGCGCCCCCGGCCGGCCGAGGTCTCCGCGCTCTGCGACGGGGTGCTGCGGCTGCTCCGGTCCACGCCGGCCGGGCCGCCACCACCCGGGTCGCCGCCCCGCGCGGGGCAGCCCACACCCGCGGTCACCCCCGGTCGCCCGTCCCCCGCCGCCGGTCCGGGTCCCTGGACCGGACACCCGTCGGCGGCGCAGTCCCGGCCCGCCCACCACCCGGCGGCCGGGACGGGTGCCCGGTCGACCAACCAGCCTGCGGCCCGGCTCACCACCCCGCCGCAGAGCCGGGCGGCCAACAAGCCGGCGGCGAGGCCGGAGGCGTTCGACGGGCCGCTCCGGCGGATGCTGGCCGACGCCTGGCGTACCCCGTACCAGCGGATGTCGGCGGCCTGGCGGGACCGCTTCGTCGACGCGGTGGCGCACCACCTCGTCGGCGTGGTCACCGAGGCCACCAACAAGGCGAGCGGGCGGCTGCCCGGCGTCGCCGAGTACATCCCGCTGCGCCGGGCGACCTCCGCCGCGTACGTCTCGTACGCCCTGATCGAGTTCGCCACCGGCCAGCCGGTGCCGGACGCGATCTACCACCACCCGGTGGTACGCAAGGTCGCCGACACCGCCAACGACCTACTCAGCTGGTTCAACGACCTGCTCTCCCTGGAGCGGGACGCGGCCACCTCCGGCGGGCACAACCTGGTGCTGGCGGTGGCCCGGGAAGAAGGGATCCCGGTCGAGGCGGCGATCGAGGCGGTGGTCCGGCGCTGGCAGCGCAGCATGCGACGGTTCGTCGAACTGCGCGACGCCGTGCCGTCGTTCGGGCCGGCCATGGACAGGCCGCTGCGGGAGTACCTGGACGGGCTCGGCAACTCGGTGCGCGGCACCATGGACTGGTCCATGGAGAGTGCCCGTTACCGGGACGTCGTGGCCGCCCCGCGCCCGGCGGGACCGCTCGGCCAGGCCGAGCCGCGCCGCCGCCCCGACCGGCCGCCGAACGGCATCGGCGCCCGGGCCGAGCCGTCCGGCTAGCCGAGGCCGCGCTCCGCTAACCGGAGCAGCTTTCCGCTAACCGGAGCCGCTCATCGCTAACCGGGCAGCTTTCCGCTAACCGGAGCCGCTCACCGCTAACCGGCGAGGTGGAGCCGGATCACCAGGTCGAGCAGGGCGAAGACGAACAGCGCGATCCCGACGAAACCGTTGGCGGTGAAGAAGGCCCGGTTGACCCGGGACAGGTCGGTCGGGGTGACCACCACGTGCTGGTAGCCGAAGGCGAGCGCGGTCAGCGCCAGCCCGACCCACCAGAGCCAGCCCAGCCCGACAAGTTCGCCGTACCAGAAGAGGAGGCCGAAGGTCACCACATGGGCGACGATCGACGCGTGCAGGGCGAACCGGAGGCCGTAGCGGGCGGGGACGCTGCGTACCCCGATCTGGCGGTCGACCTCGATGTCCTGGCAGGCGTAGATCAGGTCGAAGCCGCCGATCCAGAGCCCGACCGCCGCACCGAGCAGCCAGGCCGGGCCGGAGCCGTCGAAGGTGCCGGTCACCGCGAGCCAGGCGCCGACCGGGCCGACCGCCTGGGCCAGGGCCAGGATCGCGTGCGGCCAGTCGGTGAACCGCTTGCCGTACGGATAGACCACCAGCGGGATCGCGGCGAACGGGGCGAGGGCCAGACAGAGCGGGTTGAGCGCCGCGGCGGCACCGAGGAAGACCAGCAGTGCGACGATCGCGCCGGTCCAGGCCGTCCGGACGCTCACCGCCCCGGTCACCAGTTCCCGCCCGGCGGTACGCGGATTGCGCGCGTCGATACGCCGGTCGATGATCCGGTTCGCCGCCATGGCGAAGGTCCGCGCCCCGACCATGGCGATGGTGATCAGCAGCAGCTCGAGCCAGCGCACCTGCCCGCCGTGCCGCTGCATCGCGGTCAGCGCGGAGAGGTACGCGATCGGCAGCGCGAAGACCGAGTGCTCGATCGTCACCAGCCGGAGGAAGGACTTGACCCGCCCCGGCGACTCCGCCACAGCCGTCACCTGCGCCACCTCCCGTTCGCGACTGCGGGGCTCGCAAGCTCACTCCTCGCGCTCACCTGCGCCACCCTCCGTTCACGACTGCGGGGCTCGCAAGCTCACTCCTCGCGCTCACCTGCGCCACCCTCCGTTCACGACTGCGGGGCTCGCAAGCTCACTCCTCGCGCTCACGAGATGCCGTACTCCTTCCAGCGCTTGTCCACCAGCGACCGGATCTCCGGCGACATGGTCATCTCCTCCGGCCAACCCCGGGTGTAGCCCTCGGTCGGCAGCTTGCGGGTAGCGTCCACCCCGGCCTTGCCGCCCCAGAACTGCTGGTACGACGAATGGTCCAGGTGGTCCACCGGGCCCTCGGTGAGCAGCAGGTCCCGGGCGTAGTCGACGTTGCCGAAGGCCCGCCAGGCCACCTCGGCGTAGTCGTGCACGTCGCAGTCCTCGTCGACCACCACGATCAGCTTGGTCAGCGACATCAGGTGGGCGCCCCAGATCGCGTTCATCACCTTCTGGGCATGCTTCGGATAGCGCTTCCGGATCGAGATGATCGCGCAGTTGTGGAATACCCCGGCGGCCGGCAGGTCGTAGTCCACGATGTCCGGGATCAGCAGCTTGAGCAGGGGCTGGAAGATCCGCTCGGTGGCCTTGCCGAGCCCGTGGTCCTCCTGCGGCGGCTTCGAGGTGATGATCGAGTGGTAGACCGGCTCCCGCTGGGTGGTCATCGCCTCGACGTGCAGCACCGGGAACGGCTCGACCGGGGTGTAGAAGCCGGTGTGGTCGCCGAACGGCCCCTCGGGCAGTCGTTCGCCGGGCTCGATGTAGCCCTCCAGCACGATCTGGGCATGCGCCGGCACCTGGAGCGGCACGGTCAGGCAGTCGACCATCTCGACCCGCTCGCCGCGCAGGAAGCCGGCGAAAAGGTATTCGTCGATGTCGCCGGGGAGCGGAGCCGAGGCGGCGTAGCTGACCACCGGGTCACACCCGATCGCGATCGCCACCGGTAGCCGCTGGCCGAGGCGTTCCGCGACCGCGTGGTGCGCGGTGGAGTCCTTGTGGATCTGCCAGTGCATGCCGAGGGTGTTGTGCGAGTGCTGCTGCAACCGGTAGAGCCCGAGGTTGCGCTTGCCGGTCTCCGGGTGCTTGGTGTGGGTCAGCCCGTAGTTGTGGAAGATCCCGCCGTCGCCGGGCCAGACCTGGAGGCCGGGCAGTCGGTTCAGGTCGACGTCGGCGCCCCGGTAGACCACCTGCTGACAGGGGGCGGTCTTGACCTTCTTCGGCGGTACGGACTTGAGCTGCATCACCTTGCCCAGGCCCTCGCGGATGCCGGACCAGCCGACCGGCAACTCCGGCTTGACCAGCGCGCCGATCCGTTCGCCGATCTCGTCCAGCCGGTCGACGCCGAGCGCCATCGCCATCCGCCGCTCGGTGCCGAACAGGTTGATCGCGACCGGCATCTCACCCCGGGTGGGGCGCTCGAAGAGCAGGGCCGGCCCGTGCGCCCGGACGGTACGGGTGACCACCTCGCTGATCTCCAGCGTGGGGTCGACGGGCACCGGGACCCGGCGCAACTCGCCGGCGCCCTCCAGCGCGGTGAGGTACTCCCGGAGGTCGGTGTACGGGAAGCCACGAGCCGCCATGGCCGCTAGTCTGTCGCACCGCCGGTCGGGGCGGCACGGCCGGGTCCCCCGCCGTGACCGGGCTCCCGTCGATGGGTCCCACCGGCACGGCCCGGTGCGGCGCCCCGGAACAGCGTCGGTCGACAGCTCGGAGCAGGCCAAGCCCGGCACCTCAGCGCAGGCCGAGCCCGGCGTCTCAGCAAAGGCCGAGCCCGGCACCTCAGAGCAGGCCGACGCCGAGCAGCAGGGTGCCGGCCATCAGGCCCGCCCCACCGACTCCCACCAGCCAGATCAGCTTGTTGGGTCGGGTGTCCGAGGGGCGTACGACAGAGAGGAAGAAGCCGATCGGCATCAGGATCGGCGCGGCGACCAGCAGGACTCGGATCAGCATCCGCATGCCGTCGCCGTAGTCGGCCCGGTCCAGGTAGAGGAGTGCGACGAGGGCGAACAGCACGAGTACGCCCGCGTGGGCGTGCCCGGCGGTCCAGAGCGCCCGCCGGACGGGGTTGTCGAGATAGCCGGGTATCCGCCGGACCAGGTGCATGAGCAGGGACAACCCGCCGAAGGCGACGGTCGAGACGGTGATCAGCAGGATGGCGGCGGTGTTCTGGGTGGCGGACGACATCACAGGGCTCCCGAGGCGGTACGGCGGACCGAACTTGGCGCCGTCAAGATTGCCCCCCGGCACAGTATCTTGTCAACAGCAAGACTGCTCTCCATCCGGCTCGGAGCCACCGGCCGTGGAGGTGGCCTACCCGCTGTTCTCCGCCAAGGGCGGCCCGTCTCCGCTATGTGGCCTGCTGGCCGACCGGTATCCGGGCCCGGTGCCGTCTGGCCCGGCGCCAGAACGGGAAGCCGCGCGCGATCAGCAGCGACGCGACGACCGACGATCCCGACCTGCCCGGCGTCGCCGCCTCAAGCTACGGGCTGAGTACGAAGATGCCGAGGTTGAGCTGGACGATGGTGATGGCGAACTTGCCGAACACCCACGAGTGCCGGAATTAGCCGGGCGACACGCCGGGACACACACCGGGGTGCCGACCCGGAAAGCTCCCTGATCCGCCACTGATGGATACCCCTAGAGGCAGCCGGACAGGCCGGCCGGGTCCGGGCCGGGGCTGGCGCGGGGGTCAGGCCCGCTCGGTGGCGAGCCGGACGCTGAAGCCGAGCATCGCGACACCGGTACCGGCATCCATCGCCCGGCGTGCCCGGCGCAGGGGGAGCACCCGGCGTGCCCGGTGCGGCAGCCCGACCAGCGTCAGCAGGTACAGCGGCTGGGACCGTACGATCACCGCGCCCAGCCCGGCCGCGGCCGCACTGCCCTGTACGGCGTTGGAGCAGGCGATGCCGAGCGCGCTCCACCAGCCCCGCCCGCGACCGGCGGCGAGGGTGTTCCTGGTGACCACCGCGAAGTCCGGGCCGGGCACCACGATCAGCACCACCGCGAAGGCCAGGGAGCTGCCATAGGTCGTCCAGGACATGGTTCCGAGCCTACGACCGCTCTCCCTCGGCGGCACGCGACGGACGGATCCGACCAGGTCAGAGCCGCACCAGCCGGCTCGCGGAAAATTCCCCGAAAAAGTTCGGCCCACCTGTCGGATCCGCCGTCGCCCGTTCGAGGCAGAGGTAGCGGCCGGTCCGAGCACCGAACCGGACCGGTGGAACCGAAGGAGGACGACGATGAAGACGATGAGCCAGCACAGCACCGTTTCCGGGGCGGCTGCCCGGCCGGGCGGACAGCCGTGCGACCCGGCGACCAGCGTCACCAGGACCCTGCTGGCGTACGGCGTGCTCGCCGGGCCGTTCTACGTCCTGGTGTCGCTGGCCCAGGCGCTGACCCGGGACGGATTCGACCTGACCCGGCACGCCTGGAGCCTGCTGGCCAACGGCGCACTCGGCTGGATCCAGATCACCAACCTGGTGCTGACCGGGCTGATGACCTGCGCACTCGCGGTCGGACTGCGCCGTAGCCCCTCCCCGGTCACCGGGGCCGGCTGGGCGCCGCGACTGATCGGGGCGTACGGGATCAGCCTCCTCGCCGCCGGGGCGTTCCGGGCGGACCCCGCTCTGGGCTTTCCGATCGGCACTCCGGAGACCGGCACGGCGGTAACGTGGCACGGCACGCTGCACTTCGTGGCCGGCGCCATCGGTTTCGGCTGCCTGATCGCGGCATGTCTGGTCCTCGGCCGGCGGTTCTCGACCGAGGGACGACGGGGTTGGGCGGCCTTCTCCCGGCTGACCGGCGTGCTGTTCCTCGCCGGCTTCCTGGCGATGGCCGCCGGTGCCGGAGCCGTCTGGTCCAACCTCGCCTTCACCGGGGCGATCATGCTGGCCTGGGCCTGGCTCTCGGCCCTGGCCGCGCACCTGTACCGCCGGGCCACCCCCGCCCGGGCCGACCGATCCGACCGGCGGCAGACGGCGTAGCAGAGCGGACAACCAATCGGAGGAGAAGAGATGCGTTACCTGGCACTGTTGCGGGCGACCCGGACCACGACCCCGCCACCGCCCGGACTGATGGAGGCGATCATGCAGCTCGGCGAGGAGGCGACCGCGGCCGGCGCCCTGCTCGACCAGGGCGGGCTGGCCCCGAGCGCGGAGGGGGCACGGATGCAGGTCGCCACCGGCAAGCTCAGCGTGACCGACGGGCCGTTCGCCGAGGCGAAGGAGACGATCAGCTACGCACTGTACGAGGTGCGCTCGAAGGAGGAGGCCGTCGAGTGGGTCTCCCGGTTCCTGGAGCTGCACCGCGAGATGTGGCCCGGCTGGGAGGGCGAGGGTGAGGTGCTCCGGGTCTTCGGCCCGGAGGACTTCCCACCACCCGCCTGACCCGCTCACTCTCCTTCCGCACACCCGATTCCCAGTAGATCTTGACGACTTGTTGTCGTTGCGGCGACGACAAATCGTCAAGATCTACAAGCTGAGACGCTCGCCGGCCCGGCGTGCTTGGATCGGGAGGCATGAGGGTGGGAGGACCGGGGCGGGCGAGCCGGGAGGCGGTCGAGGCGGTGTGGCGGATCGAGTCCGCCCGGATCGTCGCCGGGCTCGCCCGGCTGGTGCAGGACATCGGGCTCGCCGAGGAACTCGCCCAGGACGCGCTGGTCGTCGCGCTGGAGCAGTGGCCCCGGCAGGGGGTACCGCCGAATCCGGGTGGCTGGTTGATGTCGACCGCCAAACACCGGGCGGTCGACCTGATCCGGCGACGTACGACGTACCAGCGGAAGCTCCCGGAGCTGGGGCGGGAGGTGGAGAGCCGGCCGGACCCGACCGAGGCGGAACTGGCCGCCGTGCTGGACTCCGAGCGCATCGACGACGACCTGCTCCGGTTGGTCTTCACTGCCTGCCATCCGGTGCTGCCCACCGAGGGGCGGGTGGCGCTGACGCTGCGGCTGCTCGGCGGGCTGCGTACCGACGAAATCGCCCGGGCGTTCCTGGTGCCGGAGCCGACGATCGGGCAGCGGATCACCCGGGCGAAACGTACCCTCGCCGCGAAACGCGTACCGTTCGAGCTCCCGCCCCGGGACGAGCTGGCCGACCGGCTCGGCTCGGTGCTGGAGGTGGTCTACCTCGTCTTCAACGAGGGCTACTCGGCGACCGCCGGTGACGACTGGACGCGACCGGCGCTCTGCGCCGAGGCGCTGCGGCTCGGCCGGATCCTGGCCGGGCTGATGCCGGAGCAGTCCGAGGTGTACGGCCTGGTGGCGCTGCTGGAGCTGCAGGCGTCCCGGATCCCGGCCCGGACCGGGCCGGACGGCGAGCCGGTCCTGCTGCCCGACCAGGACCGCCGACGCTGGGACCGGCTGCTGGTCCGGCGCGGGCTGGCCGCTCTGGACCGGGCCGAGTCGCTGGGCATCGGCCCGTACACCCTGCAAGCGGCGATCGCGGCCTGCCACGCGCGGGCCCGGACCGCCGCCGAGACCGACTGGGTACGCATCGCCGCGCTCTACCGGGTGCTGGCGCACGTGTCGCCGTCGCCGATCATCGAGCTGAACCGGGCGGTCGCGGTCGGGAACGCCACCGGCCCGGCCGACGGTCTGGCCATTGTCGACACTCTGGTCACCGAGCCCCTCCTGGCGACATATCCGCAGCTACCGGCCGTCCGGGGCGACCTGCTGTCCCGGCTGGGCCGGCACGACGAGGCGCGGCGCGAGTTCGCCCGGGCCGCCGAGCTGACCCGGAACGCCCGGGAACGGGCGCTCTTCCTCGACCGGGCCGCCGAGGCGGCGAGCCGGTCCGGCAGTCAGCAGCGCTGACTCCAGTCCGGACTACGGCTACTTCGGCGCAGCGATGGCCGGCGCGCAGCTCTTCCTCACCCCGCGCCTCGGGCTGGACACCACGGCCCAGGGCCGCTGTTCATGTACCGGGACGATCCGCAGGGCCTGCGCCTGCATCTGGGCCGCAAACTGCTGACCGCGCTGGCCGACCAGCCGCAGAGCGACGCCGTCACCCTGGCCGTACGCCTGCTCGGCTGGCTGCCCCCGACACCCGCCGAGGGAGCCGCCGCTACTGCGCGGCAGCCGCCTCGGTCGGCAGGGTGAGCTGCCAGGAGACGCCGAAGCGGTCGTTGACCCAGCCGAACTTGGCGCTGAAGCCGTACGAGCCGAGCGGCATCAACGGTTGGCCACCCTCGACCAGCGCGCCGTAGAGGTGGTCGATCTCCTTCTCCGACTCGCAGGTCACGAAGAGCGAGATCGCCGGGGTGAATCCGAACCCGTGCGGGACGCTGCTGTCGATGCACATGTACTGCTGGCCGCCGAGCCGGAAGGTGGCGTGCCGCACCGTCCCCTCGGCGCCGTCCTCGCCGGGGCCGTACCGGTCGACGGCGAGCACCTCGCCGTCGTCGAAGAGCGACGTGTAGAAGCTCATCGCCTGCTCGGCCCTGCCGTCCTGGAACATCAGGAACGTGGTGACCTTCGGGGGCGCCATCCCAGACACTTCGCGGAACTCCTTCGCGGTACAGGCGGCAGGGTGGGCACGCGATTCGACCGCGCGCAACCCAATCTTTGGCGCCTCGCTTATATAAGTCAAGACTGAAAATCGTCGCTCACCGGAGGAGCCAGCAGGATCAGTCGAGGCCGCCGTACGAGTGCAGACCCTCGAAGAAGATGTTCACGCCGTACAGGTTCATCTGCATGGTCAGGAAGCCGAGTACGGCGATCCAGGTCGCCACCGGGCGCTTCACGCTCGGCGTCGCGCGGGCGTGCAGGTAGCCGGCGTAGACCACCCAGGAGATGAAGGCCCAGATCTCCTTCGGGTCCCAGCCCCAGTACCGCCCCCAGGCCGCCTCGGCCCAGACCGCACCGGCCATCACCGCGAAGGTGAAGATCGGGAAGGCGAACGCGTGCAGCCGGAAGGTCAGCCGCTCCAGCGTGTCGGCGGCCGGCACCCGCGCGCCCAGGCTGTACGGGAAGCTGCGCTTGCCCTGGTCGTAGCCGTGCCGGATCAGGTACATCACCGCCGGCACCGCACCGAGCAGCAGGATGCCGGACGAGGTGGCGATGGTCGCCACATGCACGACGAACCAGTACGAGTCGAGCGCCGGCACCAGCGGCACGATCGGCACGTAGAGCACCAGCCCGGCCACGGCCAGCAGCAGCACCATGGCGAGCGCGACGAAGAGCCCGAGGTGCCGCAGCGTCGCACGCCGGTAGAGCAGTACCAGCCAGCCGACCACCCCGACAAAGGTGACCGAGAGCAGGTACTCGTACATGTTGCCCCACGGCATGCGCTCGGCGGCGATGCCCCGGGTGGTCAGCACGGCGAGGTGGACCACGGCGGCGAGCACGGTGAGCGCGACGGCGGCCCGCCCGGCCAGCACCGCGCGGGACGACCTCGACCCGCCGGACGGGACCGGCGCGTCGGTACCGGGCAGCTTGGTCCCGCCGACCGGTCCGGCTTCGTCGACCGGTCCGGTCTCCTCGGCCGGGCCGGATCCGCCGGCCGCCCCTACCCCGGCCCCGACCAGCACCCGCTCGCGCTCGGGTCGCGCCGCCGCCCGACCGATGACGCTGCGGCTGCCGAAGGCGTACTCGACGGCGTGGCAGATCATCGCCAGCAGGTAGCCCAGGATCGCGACCACCAGGAGTTGGTCGGACAGCGCGGCCATCAGTCGGTCCCCTCTTCCGTCGCACCGTCGGTTCGCGCCCGCTCGGGGTGCGTCCCGTCGTCCCGTGCCCCGTCGTCCCGTGCCCCGTCGGGTCGCGTCGCGGCGACGAGCCGGTCGAACTCCTCGGCGAACCCCGCGTACTCGGTACGCGGCAGGCCACCGACCTCCACCAAACTACTACGACCTGTCGTGGTCGCATCGGCCGGTGCCGGAGAAAGCCGGAACCAGACCCGGCGCCGCCGCCCGAACAGCGACGACATCAGTCCGACCAGCAGTAGTACCGAGCTGATCAGCACGATCCGTTCGCCGGGGTCGTACCGGACCGAGATGGTGACGTACGGGCGGGTGCCGAGGAACTCCACCGACGTGCCGTCGTCGAGCGTCCACTTCTCACCCGGCCGCAGCAGCTTCCCGTCGCCGAGCTGCTTGAGCTTGCCGCTGCTCACCTGCCGCTGGTCGAGCCGGTAGATCGAACCCGGGATCCCGGCGTCCAGCCCGAGGTTGCCCCGGTACGCGAAGAGCATCACCGCCGGGGACCGCTCCGCCGGGTACGTCGAGCGGACGAACGGCGGCGCGTCCGGCGCGGTCGGGAAGTAGAGCCCCTCGAAGGCGACCTGAAGATCGGGGTTACGCGCCCCGGTCACCGGATCGAGGTTGACGTCCGGGAACGCCGCCACGCCCTCACTGGTCAGGTTGCCGTCGATGGTCAGGAAGGCCTCGTCGCTCTCCAGCGACTCGCCGTTGCGGTCGGTGTAGCTCAGGATCGGCGCATAACCGTGCCCGAGCAGGTAGACGCTCGCTCCGTCCAGCCGCAACGGGTCGTTGACCGAGAAGCTCGCCCGGTACGGTGCCCGGTCACCCTGCTCCACGAGTGTTGTCGCCCGGAACGACGACGGCTGCCCGGTCGGCAGGAAGCTCGCCGTGAAGTCGGTCAACTCCAGGCAGAACGGCGGCAGATCACTCCCGTCCACCCGGTGCCCGAGCTTGGACTCCGCGTACTGCTGGAGCGTGTTGCAGAGCGCGTTGTCCGGGCCGGCGACCAGCAGCCGGTTGCCGTGCCAGCCGTACCAGGAGCCGAGGCCGATGCCGAGCAGCACCCCGATCAGCGAGAAGTGGAAGAGCAGGTTGCCGGTCTCCTTGAGATAGCCCTTCTCCGCCGACACGGTGTCGCCGCGCACCACCACCCGCCACCGCCGCTTGCGCAGCACCGCCGCGATCCGGACCAGGTCACCGTCGGAGTCGGTCAGCACCGCGTGCCGGGGCAGCCGGTCCAGCCGCTTCGGCGCGGGCGGCGGGGCGGCGCGCAGCGCCCGGACGTGGTCGCGCAGCCGGGGAACGATGCAGCCGACCAGCGAGGTGAACAGGAGTACGTAGATCGCCGAGAACCACGGCGAGGCGTACACGTCGAAGCCGCCGACCCGGTCCAGGATCGGGAAGAGGTCGGGATGCTCGGCGGCGTACCGGTTGACGTTCTCGATGTTGATGTTGCGCTGCGGCAGTACCGAGCCGGGGATCGCGGCCACGGCCAGCAGGAAGAGCAGGATCAGCGCGGTACGCATGCTGGTGAGCTGCCGCCACGAGTTGCGCAGCAGGGCCAGCGGCAGCGGCGTACGGCGTACCCGGGACGGTTGCGCACCACCGGTCGGGCCGCCGGCCGCCGACGGCTCGGCCTCGGCGATGCCGGCCGGCGCGCCACCCGACCCGGTCACCGTCTCCCGCTCCCCGGTCGACATCAGATGCTCACCTCGCCGACCCCGAACGTGGTCTGCAACCAGATGACCAGGTCCTGCCAGCCGCCGGTGACCAGGGCCAGCCCGATCGCGATCAGCAGTGCGCCGCCGACCCGGGTGACCCAGCGACTGTTCCGGCGCACCGCCCGGAACAGTCCGAGCAGCCGGGAAAAGCCGAGCCCGAACACCACGAACGGCAACCCCAGCCCCAGGCAGTACGCGACGGCGAGCAGCGCGGCCCGGTCCGCCTGCCCGCTCGCCGTGCCCATCCCGACCACCGCACCGAGGGTCGGGCCGACGCAGGGTACCCAGGAGAGCGCGAAGACCGCCCCGAAGACCGGCGCACCGAGCAGGCCGGCCGAGGGCAGCCGGCGGATCCGGAACTCCCGCTGCATCCCGGGGACCAGTCCGAGGTAGGAGAGCCCCAACACCATGATCACGATGCCGATGCCGATCTCCAGCGGTCGCCGCTGCGCGAACAGCGCCTGCCCGACGGCGGTGACCAGCACCGCGGTCAGGGTGAAGACGACGGTGAAGCCGGCGATGAAGAGCAGCGTGCCGGCGAGCACCCGACCCCGGACCGCCCGGGGCGTCCGGACCGGCCGGGTGGCCACCGCCACCCCGCCACCGGCCGACTCCCCGCCCGGCCCGTCCGGAGCGCGGTCGGTCGCGGCCCGGCGCTGTTCCAGGTCGCTGCCGGCCAGCCCGGTCACGTACGACAGGTAGCCGGGCACCAGCGGCAGCACGCACGGAGAGAGGAAGCTGACCAGGCCCGCCAGCGCGGCCGCCCCGATCGCCAGCAGCACCGGCCCGCTCTCGGCCAGCTCGGCGAAGGTCTCGCCCATCAGCCCGCCCCGCCCGGCACCGTGCAGCTCCGGCCCGTCCGCGCCGGCCGCCGATCCGCACCCGGCCCAGCCGTCAACTCGGCCCGCCCGGCCATCAGTTGGGCCCGCCCGGCGGCTTCTCGTCGGCCACCCGGGCGACGATCGGCTCCAGCCTGTCCCGGGTGGTGCCGGCCCGGATCACCACCGCGATCCGGTTCTCCCGGTCGAGGACGATGGTGGCCGGGATCGAGTTCGGTGGGATGTCGAAGGCCAGCGCCAGCCGGCTCGGCGGGTCGAAGAGGCTGGGATAGCTCACCTTGTAGGCCGCCTCGAACGCCTTCGCCTTGTCCCGCCCGTCCTGGATGTTGATGCCGAGGAAGCGGACGTCCCGGTCCTTGGTCGCCTGGTAGGTCGCCTCCAGATCGTCGGCCTCGGCCCGGCACGGCGCGCACCAGGAACCCCAGAAGTTGACCACCACCACCCGGCCGCGCTCCCCCGCCAGGTCGTACGTCCCGCCGGTCAGCAGTTCACCGGAGACCGGCGGAGCCGCCGGGCGGTGCTCCGGCGCGCACTCGACGATGCCGTCCGTGGTCGCGCAGTCGTCCTTCCAGTCGTTCCCGCCCCCGTCGCCGCCCGAGCAGCCGGCCACGGCCAGCGCCACGGCGACGGCGAGCAGCGCGCCGATGCCGGCGGACCACCGGGGGAGACTCACCTCATGCCCCCTTGGCCGTCCGAGCGGTCGGCGACATGGCGACCAGGTGCGCGGCCGGTTCGGTGTAGCCGATCCCGACGATCCTGGCACCGTCGAAGTGGAACGAGGTCAGGCTGGCCAGCCCGCACTGCCGCTTGCGCGGGTCGTGCCAGAGCCGCTTGTGCTCGACGTACCGGCGCAGGGTCCAGATCGGAAGCTGGTGCGAAACGCAGACCGCCTCCCGCCCCTCGGCGGCGATCCGGGCCGCGTGCAGGGCCGCGAACATCCGCTCGGCGATCAGCGTGTACGCCTCGCCCCAGGACGGGGTGACCGGGTCGCGTAGCACCCACCAGTTGCGCGGGTCCCGGAACGAACCGTCGCCGGGCGAGACCCGCTTCCCCTCGAACCAGTTGGCGCTCTCGATCAGCCGCTCGTCGACCCCGACCGGCAGCCCGAACTGTGCCGCGATCGGCTCCGCCGTCTGCTGGGCCCGCTCCAGCGGACTCGCCACCACATGCGTGACGTTGCGCTCGGCGAGCGCCTGGGCGGCCGCCTTCGCCATCTGCACACCCAGCTCGGAGAGGCGGTAGCCGGGCAGCCGGCCGTAGAGGATCTTCTCCGGGTTGTACACCTCACCGTGCCGGAGCACGTGCACGACCGTTGTGCTGCCCACGTTCCCTACCCCCCGTGACCGGCCGCCGCCGCAGCCTCCGCCGCGACCGGCAACACGGCCGCGACCTGCTCCAGCGCGGCGTCGTCCAGCGCCGTCGACACGAACCACGATTCGAAGGAGCTGGGCGGCAGGTAGACCCCGCCGGCCAGCATCGCGTGGAAGAACGCCCGGAACGCCGCGACGTCCTGGGTCCGCGCGGTGTCGTAGTCGTAGACGTCCGCGTCGGTGAAGAAGACCGAGAACATGTTCCCGGCGTACGAGAGCCGGTGCGGCACCCCGGCGGCGGCCAGCGCGTCGCTCGCCAGCTTGCCCACGGTGGCGGCCACCTCGTCGAGCCGCCGGTACGTCGCCACGTCGGCCAGCCGCAGCGAGGCCAGCCCGGCCGCCGTGGCCAGCGGGTTACCGGAGAGCGTGCCGGCCTGGTAGACCGGGCCGGCCGGCGCGAGCCGCCCCATCACCTCGGCCCGGCCGCCGAACGCCGCCGCCGGCAGCCCGCCGCCCATCACCTTGCCGAAGGTGTAGAGGTCGGCGTCGACCGGGTCGAGCCCGGCCCAGCCGCCCGCCGAGACCCGGAAGCCGGTCATCACCTCGTCGAGGATCAGCAGCGCGCCGTGTGCGTGGGCGATCCGGGCCAGCGCCTGGTTGAAGCCGTCCCGGGGTGCCACCACGCCCATGTTGCCCGGAGCGGCCTCGGTGATGACCGCGGCGATCTCCGACCCCTGGGCCGCGAAGACCGCCTCCACCGCCGCCACGTCGTTGTACGGCAGCACGATCGTCTCGCTCGCCGCCGCGCCGGTGACCCCGGGCGAGTCCGGCAGGCCGAGCGTGGCGACCCCGGACCCCGCCGAGGCGAGCAGCGCGTCGACGTGCCCGTGGTAGCAGCCGGCGAACTTGACGATCCTGCCTCGGCCGGTGAAGCCCCGGGCCAGCCGGATGGCCGACATGGTCGCCTCGGTCCCCGAGTTGACCAGGCGGACCTGCTCGACCGGGGTACGCGCGACGATCTCGGCGGCCAACTCGACCTCGGCCTCGGTCGGTGCGCCGAAACTGGTCCCGTCGGCGGCGGCTGCCTGCACCGCCGCCACCACCTCGGGATGGGCATGCCCGTGGATCAGCGGGCCCCACGAGCAGACCAGGTCGACGTAGCGTCGCCCGTCCGCGTCGAAGAGCCACGCGCCCTCGCCCCGGGCCATGAACCGGGGCGTACCGCCGACGGCCAGAAACGCGCGCACGGGAGAATTCACCCCGCCCGGCACGAGGGTGCGGGCGCGGTCGAACAGGGCCTGGGAGGCCGGTGCCGCAGCCGGATAGCGACCGGGGCCGGCGGGGTACGTCTCACTCACGGTGCCGCCATTCTGTCAGCGGTACCTGTGCGCCCGGCACCCACCCCTCGGGCCGTCGCCCACGTCACGCCGACAGCCGATCACCCCGGGCCGGTCCCCTCGCCGACCGGCGGGGCGAACGGCCATCAGAGGCCGGTTCGGCTAGGTCGCGATAGGCTGAACGGGTGAACCGGGCGGACCTGACCATCGGCGTGCAGCGCGGCACCGACGAGGTGACACTCATCCTCGCCGGCGAGATCGACATGCTCACCGCCGCCAGGCTGTCCAGCGTCGTCAACGAGGTGCTCGGCGACGCACCGTCCCGAATCGTGCTGGATCTCACCGATGTCACGTTCTGCGACTCGCAAGGCCTCGGCACCCTGGTCGTACTCAGTCGCAAGGCCAGCCACGCGCAGAGCCTGCTGATGCTGACCAACGTCGGCGACTTCCTGCTCCGGGTGCTGGACATCACCGGCCTGCGCTCCGCCCTGATGATCCGCAACGAACAGGCCACCGGCTGACGCCACTCACGACCGACGGCGACGCGACCACCCCGACCAGGTCGGGGTTGGGGGCCGGATCGCCCGCGTCGGGATCAAGCCTGACCGCCCAGAGCGGACGATCCGGCCACCAACCCCCGCCCGACGGCGCGGAAGCCACCCCACCGCCTCGTCAAGCCACCGCCTCTTCAAGCCCGACGACCCAGGACCACCGCCCGACAGCCCTTTCAGGCCACCGCACCCCTTTCAGGCCGCCGCACCCCAACGCGCCTGCTCCAGCACCTCCACCGCCCGCTCCCGCCCCTCCGGGTCGTCCGAGCGCAGCAGCGCCACCGCGTCGTCCACCGCCTCGGCCATCGTCCGCCACTGGTTGTCCCGCTCCCGGACCAGCTCGGACTGAGCGGCGAGTTGCCGGGTCTTCACCCACAGTTCGACGAAGACCGAGACCTTGGCCCGGAGCACCCACGGGTCGAACGGCTTGGTCAGGTAGTCGACGGCACCGACGGCGTACCCGCGCAGGGCGAGCTGGGCGTCCCGGTCAGCGGCGGTGAGGAAGATGATCGGCACGTGCCGGGTACGCTCCCGCCGCTTGATGTGACTGGCGGTCTCGAAACCGTCCATCTCCGGCATCTGGGCGTCCAGCAAAATGACCGCGAAGTCCTCCACCAGGAGCTGCTTCAGCGCCGCCTCGCCGCTCTCCACCGCGACCGACTGGACGGGCAGCCCCTGGAGGATCGCCTCGAGCGCCATCAGGTTCTCCCGCCGGTCGTCGACCAGCAGGGCTTTGGCCAGCTCGCTCACTCGAACGTCCCCCCGCCTCGGATCGTGCCCGTGTCGTCCGCGCTCACCCCTCGACCTCCCGTCCGCTCCCGTTGACCCAGGAGGCCATCAGCTCGATCAACTCGTCCAGGTCCACCGGCTTGGTGATGTAGTCGCTCGCACCGGCGCCGAGTGCCGACTCGCGGTCCCCCGGCATCGCCTTGGCGGTCAGGAACACCACCGGCAGGTCGGTGAAGCGGTGGTTGCGGCGGATCGCCCGGGTTGTCTCGTAGCCGTCCTGGTCGGGCATCATCGCGTCCATCAGGACGATGTCCACCTCCGGATGTTCGGCGAGCAGGCGCACCCCGTCCACCCCGTTGTCCGAGTAGAGCACGGTCATGCCGTGCAGCTCCAACGCGCTGGTCAGGGCGAAGACGTTGCGGACGTCGTCGTCGATGATCAGCACGGTGGCGCCGTCGAGCTGCCGGGCCGCCGGGGTGATCGGCCGGTCCGGCTCGTTCTGGGTACGCAGCATGGCGGGCAGCCCGCCCCGGGGCGTCTGCATCGGCGGTACCGGCACCGGGGCGACCACCGCGTCGGGGGCCAGTACGTCCGGTACGAAGAGGGTGAACGTCGAGCCCTGGCCCGGCGCCGACGACACCGTGATGGTGCCGCCGATCAGGCGGGCCAGGTCGCGGCTGATCGACAGCCCGAGCCCGGTGCCGCCGTACCGCCGGCTGGTGGTGCCGTCGGCCTGCTGGAACGCCTCGAAGATAAGTCCGAGCTTGTCGTCCGAGATGCCGATGCCGGTGTCGATGACGGTGAACGCCACCACCTGGTTCGCGGTCGCCAGCGCCGGTACGTCGAAGAACGCTCCCTCCGGCGCCGGACCGATCCGCAGCGTCACCGCCCCGTTGTCGGTGAACTTGACCGCGTTGGAGAGCAGGTTGCGGAGGATCTGCTGCAACCGCTGTGCGTCGGTGACCAGGGTCGGCGGCAGCTCCTTGGAGATGCGTACCTGGAAGTCCAGGCCCTGCTCCTCGGCCTGCGGTGCGAACGCCTGCTCGACGTAGCTGCGGATTTCGGAGAACCGCACCTCGGTCGGCTCGACGTCCATCCGGCCCGCCTCGATCTTGGACAGGTCGAGGATGTCGTCGATCAGCGAGAGCAGGTCGGAGCCGGCGCTGTGGATGGTGCGGGCGAACTCGATCTGCTTCTCGGTCAGGTTGTCCTCCGAGTTGTCCGCCAGCAACCGGGCCAGCAGCAGCAGCGAGTTGAGCGGCGTACGCAGTTCGTGGCTCATGTTGGCCAGGAACTCCGACTTGTACGCCGAGGCGCGGGCCAACTGCTGCGCCTTGTCCTCCAGACCGATCCGGGCCAGTTCGATCTCCCGGTTCTTGGTCTCGATGTTGCCCTTCTGCTCGGAGAGCAGTTGCGCCTTGTCCTCCAGTTCGGCGTTGGTGCGCTGGAGTTCGGCGGACTGTTCCTGGAGCTCGTGGGCGAGCCGCTGGGACTGGGAGAGCAGTTCCTCGGTACGCCGGTTGGCCTGGATGGTGTTCAGCGCGATGCCGATGGTCGAGACCAGCCGCTCCAGGAAGGCCAGGTGCAGGTCGGAGAAGGGCGAGACGCTGGCGAACTCGATGACGCCGAGCAGTTCCCCCTCGAAGAGCACCGGCAGCACCACCAGGTCGGCCGGGGGCGTGGCGGCGAGTCCGGAGCGGACCGTGAGGCTGCCGTTGGGCGGGGCGCCGACCCGGATCGTCCGCCGGGACAACGCGGCCTGCCCGACCAGCCCCTCGCCGGGGCCGAACGTGACGTCGTGGTGCCGGGCCACGTAGCCGTACGACGCGGTGAGCCGCAGCCGCATCACCGCCTCGTCGGTGTCGGCCAGGAAGAACGCGCCGAGCTGCGCGTCGACCAGCGGGGTCACCTCGGTCATGATCATGCGGCAGACCTCGCCGAGATCCCGCTGCCCCTGGAGCAGACCGCCGATCCGGGCCAGGTTGGAGTCGAGCCAGCCCTGCTCGGCGTTCTTCTTGGTGGTCTCCCGGAGCGTGACGATCATCTGGTTGATGTTGTCCTTCAGCTCGGCGACCTCGCCCTGCGCCTGTACGGCGATCCTCTGGGTCAGGTCGCCGGTGGTCACCGCCGTGGAGACCTGGGCGATCGCCCGGAGCTGGGTGGTCAGCGTGGAGGCGAGCTGGTTGACGTTCTCGGTGATGTCCCGCCAGGTGCCGGAGACCCCCTTCACCTGAGCCTGACCGCCGAGCTTGCCCTCGACGCCGACCTCGCGGCCGACCCGGGTCAGCTCCTGGGCGAACGAGGAGAGCTGGTCCACCATCGTGTTGACGGTGTCCTTCAGCTCCAGGATCTCGCCCTGCGCGTCGACGGTGATCTTCTGCGACAGGTCGCCCCGGGCCACCGCGGTGGTGACCGAGGCGATGTTCCGGACCTGGGCGGTCAGGTTCGAGCCCATCGAGTTCACGTTGTCGGTCAGGTCCCGCCAGGTGCCGGAGACCCCCTTCACCTGGGCCTGACCGCCGAGCTTGCCCTCGGTGCCGACCTCCCGGGCCACCCGGGTCACCTCGTCGGCGAACGACGAGAGCTGGTCCACCATCGTGTTCACCGTCTGCTTGAGCTCCAGGATCTCGCCCTGCGCGTCGACAGTGATCTTCTGGCTCAGGTCACCCCGGGCGACCGCCGTCGAGACCTGGGCGATGTTCCGGACCTGGGCGGTCAGGTTGGACGCCATCGAGTTCACGTTGTCGGTCAGGTCCCGCCAGGTGCCAGCGACGCCACGTACCTGGGCCTGACCGCCGAGCTTGCCCTCGGTGCCGACCTCCCGGGCCACCCGGGTCACCTCGTCGGCGAACGACGAGAGCTGGTCCACCATCGTGTTCACCGTCGACTTCAGCTCCAGGATCTCGCCCCGGGCGTCGACGGTGATCTTCTGCGACAGGTCGCCCTTCGCCACCGCGGTGGTGACCGAGGCGATGTTCCGGACCTGGGCGGTCAGGTTCGACGCCATCGAGTTCACGTTGTCGGTGAGATCCCGCCAGGTGCCGGAGACCCCCTTCACCTCGGCCTGGCCGCCGAGCTTGCCCTCGGTGCCGACCTCCCGGGCCACCCGGGTCACCTCGTCGGCGAACGACGAGAGCTGGTCCACCATCGTGTTCACCGTCGACTTCAGCTCCAGGATCTCGCCCTGCGCGTCGACAGTGATCTTCTGCGACAGGTCACCCCTGGCCACCGCCGTGGAGACCTGGGAGATGTTCCGCACCTGCGAGGTGAGGTTGCCGGCGAGCTGGTTGACGTTCTCGGTCAGCGCCCGCCAGGTGCCCGAGACGCCGCGTACCTGCGCCTGACCGCCGAGCTTGCCCTCGATGCCGACCTCCCGGGCCACCCGGGTCACCTCGTCGGCGAACGACGAGAGCTGGTCCACCATCGTGTTGACGGTGTCCTTCAGCTCCAGGATTTCGCCCTGCGCGGCCACCGTGATCTTCTGGCTCAGGTCGCCCCGGGCGACCGCCGTCGAGACCTGGGCGATGTTCCGGACCTGGGCGGTGAGGTTCGACGCCATCGAGTTGACGCTGTCGGTGAGGTCCTTCCAGGTCCCGGCGACGTTGGGCACCTCGGCCTGGCCGCCGAGTTTGCCCTCGGTGCCCACCTCCCGGGCCACCCGGGTCACCTGCTCGGCGAAGAGCCGCAGCGTGTCGGTCAGCCCGTTGATGGTGTGCGCCAGCTCGGCGACCTCGCCCTTGGCCGAGACCGTGATCTTCTGCGACAGGTCGCCCCGGGCCATCGCCGTGGTCACCTGCGAGATCGACCGCACCTGGTAGGTCAGGTTCGACGCCATGGTGTTCACCGAGTCGGTGAGGTCCTTCCAGGTGCCGGCGACGCCGCGTACGTCGGCCTGGCCGCCCAGCTCGCCCTCGGTGCCCACCTCCCGGGCCACCCGGGTTACCTCGTTGGAGAAGGACGAGAGCTGGTCGACCATCGTGTTGACGGTGCGGCCGATCCGCAGGTATTCACCGCGCAGCGGCCGGCCGTCGATCTCCAGCGCCATGTGCTGGGAGAGGTCGCCGTCGGCGACCGCCACGATGACCCGGGCGATCTCGGTCGTCGGCCGGCCCAGGTCGTCGATGAGCTGGTTGATCGCCCGCTGCCCCTCGGCCCAGGCGCCGTCCAGCCCCTCCTCGTCCAGCCGCTCGGTGAGCCGGCCGTCCCGACCGACGATCCGGCTGATCCGGCGCAGGTCGAGGTGCTGTCGTTCCTGGAGGGAGACCACCTCGTTGAAGGCGTCGGCCACCTCGCCCGCGACGCCGGCCCGGCGGGGCAGCCGTACCTTCAGATCGCCGCGCCGGACCCGGCGCAACGCGTCGGCGAGTTCACTGAGCAGCACCGCGTCCTCGCCGGCGGACCGCTCCTCGGCAGAGATCTGTTTCGCCGTGGTCATCGTTCCTCGCTCAGGTTTCGAAGGAGGTGGGCCAGCCCGGCCGGCCCGCGCCGCCAGGTGGTCGGCGAATCCGCTCTGCCGCGCCCGCGCGGTTCCGCGCGAGCGGCGGCCACACCCATCATTGTGCCTTTCGTCCATCCAATGCCACCCTCGGCGCACACCGGAGTCGGTAGTGGCAGTCGGCGGGACCAGCCAGGAGGTAAAGCGGGCAGAACGGTCAAGTGGGGCACGGTTCAGCGTAGCGCGGCCCCGCTCCGACCGCCTGCCGGGCACGAGCGCGGCGCAGACGTGCCCGGCCCGGATAGGGTGGCCTGGGTCTCGGATCGGTGGAGGATACGGAAGGTGTCAGCGGAGGCGGGCGGCACGGGCACCGGCGGAGCGGCCACCGGGGGCACCGGCGATCAACTGCGCCGGGTACGGCTACCCGCCGACCGACGTACTCCGGCGGCTGCCCGCGCCCTGGTCCGGTCGGTACTCGCCGAGGTCGGCCTGGAGGAACTGCTCAACGAGGCGCTGCTGCTCACCACCGAACTCTCCACCAACGCGGTCGAGCACGCCCGCACCGAACTGGACATCGAGGTCGTCGCGGACTCCTCGGGCCTGACCGTGACGGTCTCCGACTTCGCGGCCGGACCGATCGACGACGTGACGGCCCGGCCCAGAAACGACCTGACGGACATCTCGCAGGTTTCCGAGCGGGGCCGGGGGCTGCTCCTGGTCGACCACTTCGCCAGCCGGTGGGGCACCACGCACCAGGCCACCGGCAAGGGCGTCTGGTTCCGGCTGAACCGCAAGGACCCGGCCGGCTCGGGGCAGCATCCGCTGGAGGCGGGGCACGCGGTGTCCGTCGGCGGCGCCGGCAGCCCGCCCGGCCCGCCCGGCCCGTCCGCGCCGAGCGCCGGGGCGATGAGCGCGCTGATGCAGACCGCCCCCGATCCGTACGCCGACGATCCGCTGCCCACCTTCGCCGCCGACCTGCTGGTCCGGGTCGGCGACATGGTCGGCGCGGCCGGCGGGGCGGTACGCCTCGACCGGGGCGACGGCGCCGGCTCGCAACTGCTGGCCCGGTACGGCCGGCAGCCCCGCCCCGGTGACGAGCTGCTCCGGGTGCCGTTGACCGTGCACCGGCCGTACGCCGGGGAGCTGGAACTCGACGCCGCGCCGTCGGGGTACGCCCGCCCGCTCGCCGCGCTGGTCGCCGAGCGGCTCTCCCTGCACCTGGAGAACGACCGGCTGCGCCGGGCCGACGTACGCCGGCAGACCTGGCTGACCTTCCTCGCCGAGGCGAGTGAACTGCTCGCCCAGTCGCTCGACGTCGAGTTGACGATGGCGCTGATCCCGCAGCTCGTGGTCCCCCGGCTCGGCCAGTGGTGCGCGGTGCACGTCACCGACGAGTGGGGACGGTTGAAGCTGGCCGCGGCCACCCACGCCGACGAGGCGGTGCTGCCGCAACTGCACAAGATGCTCAAGGAGGACGGTCCCGAGTCGGTGCAGTCCCGGTTGCGCGAGGCGTCCCGCAGCCAGGGCCAGGTGCCGATCGGCGCCCCGATGGACGGCTTCGCCATCCCGCTGGTCGCCCGGGGGCAGCGGCTCGGCACCCTGGCGGTCGGCCGGCACCAGCGGCACCGGCACGACCCGGACGAGATCGCCGTACTGGAGGACGTGGCCCGGCGGGCGGCGCTGGCGATCGAGAACGCCCGGATCCATGACGAACGGCGGAAGGTCGCGCACACCCTTCAGCAGTCGCTGCTGCCGCCCGTGCTGCCGGTGGTGGAGGGGATCGGGTTCGCCGCCGAGTACGTGCCGACCGGGGACGCGGCCGAGGTCGGCGGCGACTTCTACGACGTCGTACCGCTGTCCGAGGACCGCTGGCTGGTGGTGGTCGGGGACGTCTCCGGCAAGGGCGTGCAGGCGGCGGCGGTGACCGGGCTGGTCCGGGACGTGATCCGGGTCCTGGTCGGCGACGGCAAGCCGCTGCCGGAGGCGTTGGCCCGGCTCAACGGCACGCTGGTGGAGCGGGGTGGCGGTCGGTACTGCACGCTGGCGCTGGCCGCCGTGGACCGGGACCGGACCGGCCGGCTCACCGTCTCGCTCTACCTGGCCGGTCACGACCGGCCGGTACTGGTCCGCGCCGACGGGCGCGCGTCGTTCGTGGGTTCCGGGGGTACGGCGCTCGGCCTGCTCGACTCGATCACCTCGCCGGCCGCGGAGGTACGGCTCGGCCCCGGCGACGCGCTGGTCTTCTACACCGACGGGGTGACCGAGCGGCGGCGCGGCCGGGAGCTCTTCGGCATCGAGCGGCTTCGGGACGCGGCGGCGCCGCTGGCCGGCTACTCGGCGGAGGTGGTGGCCGCCCGGCTGCGCGCGGCCGCGATCAACTTCTCGGTCGAGTCGCCCCGGGACGACATCGCCATCCTGGTACTGCGCAACGACTCGACCGGCTGACCTCCACCGGAGCCGTCCGGCTCAGCGCGACCCAACCCGTCGCCACCCCCTCGCCGCCGGCACCACCCGCACCGACAACGCCCGCCGGCGCGTTGGGCGGTCCCCACGAACTCCACTGTGGTCAGAGCTGGCGGGCACCCTGCGGGGGTGGTGACAGGTCCGGACCGGTTGCGGCGTCCGGGGCAGAGTCGCTTTCGGGAAGCCGCTGCAACCGTACGGAGATCCGGTGTCCGGTCAGCTCGCGCAGTCGGTCCGCCATGATCCGGGCGGTGTCCTGGCACTCCAGCCGTCGAGCGCGTCGCGGACCGGCCCGGTATTCGGCGAGCATCGCGGAGGCGAGCGCGGACGGGTCCGCCACCGGGCAGCGGCGGCCCGTCTCCTCGGTGCACAGATCGTCGGCGGAGGCCATTTCGACCGACGCGATGACCCGCGTGCCGAAGCCCAACGCCTCGTTGATCACCCAACCCCACGGCTCGCGGTGGGACGGAGCCACGAAGACGTCTGCCGCGGCGTACACGGCGCCCAGCCGCTGCTGGGGAATCGTGCCAAGGTAGCGGCAGTCGTCGTGGGCGTCGACGTACTGGCGGACCTGCGGCTCCAGCGACCCGCTGCCGACGATGACGAGAGCGGTGGTGCCGGCGGGCACCGCCTGGCGTACGACGTCGTACGCCTGCAGAAGGTCGCTGACGCCCTTGATCGATTCAAGCCTGCCCACAAAGGTGAAGACGAAACGCTCGGTGAGCCCCAGCCCGGCTCGTAGCGCCGCGGCTCCTGACTCGTTCCCCGGCAGTTGTTGCAGCGCGTAGGGGATCAGATGGTGCCGTCGCAGGCCCAACAGCCGCCAGTATGCGGTGTTGGCCGACCCGTTCGTCCACACCTCCGGTTGCCCCACCAGCATCCTGAGGTACCAGCGTTTGAGTAGTCGGCGGAACGCCGGGCGAGACGATTCGTCGCGGACGTTGGCCGCACCCCGCAACACGAGCGGGAGACCGCGCAGCCGGGCGACGTTCGCCGAGACCAGCCTGGCCAGGCCGCGGTATCCGTACACGCCTACCGCCCGCAGCCTCGGCGACAGGAGAGCCTTGGCGAGTGCGACCCGGCCGCGGAGGTGGCCGAGCACGATGTAGCGGTGCGTCGCCACGACATGGCCCCAGCCGTGGGAGGTGTCGGCGCCGTAGAGGTAGAACACGCAGAGCTGGTCGCCCAGCTCCTCCTGTAGCCGGTTCAGCACAGGCGTGTGGTATGGGCTGGGACACTCGACGACGAAGACGATCATGATCGGACCTTTCCCCCGTTCCTTCTCGGCCAGGGTCTTCGGGATCAGCGGATGGCCTCCACGAACAGGCTGTCCGGTCGATGCTCCACCTCGGCCAGCCCGGGTAGGGCGCCGACCAGGTACTCGCGTGGTTGTGGGTTCGGGAAGCCGGCCTGGCGCAGCATCTCGTGCACCAGTGCTGGCGTCGGCTGCCAACGATGGGACGAGCTGGAGAACCGGGTGACCACTCGCTCTCTGCGGGTCGGCCGGGAGAGTGGACCCATCAGCAGGTTCTTGGTGAACTCCAGGCCGGCAGCGGCGGCTTCGTCGCCTGCGGCGGAGAGAAGTCGGCGGGCCAGTACCTGGGCGTCCGGCAGAGCGAGCCGGATCGTCCCGCCCGGACGCAGCGTCCGATGGCACTCACGCAGGAGCAGGAGGGCCTGGTCGTAATAGAGATGTTCCAACGTGTGCGACGAGTAGATCGCGGTGACCGAGCTGTTTGGATACGGCAGCGACTTGGTTACGTCGAACTGCTTGATGGACCGTGGCCAGGGGACCATGTGTTCCTTGCTCAGCACCCCGGCTCGGCGGAGGAGCGATCTGGCACCCGGTACGCGGGCCAGAGTCAAACTTGGCGACCTGTCGATGTTGACCCAGCCGGCGGGAGCCCGTAGTCCGCAGCCCAGGTTGAGGCGAATATCTGCCTGTTTTCCGAAGAACGTCTCATGAATCACTGAAAGGTTGGTTAGCCCCATAAGCACGCATAGTAACCACAAGGGGGCGCGGCCGAGGGCTACTTACCGTCTCGTGGCGGCGTCCGCGCCGCACACCGTTGACGTGCGGGTTCTCCTGTCGGGTCAGATGCCGCCCGGATAGCGCCCGGGGGCGAGTCGTCGGGCCGGATCGAAGTGCTCCTTGACCCGGCGCAGCATCGGCAGGTCGGGCAGTTCGCCCCAGACATCCACGGCTTCCCGGATCCGGGCCGGAGCGGCGACCACCACGCAGCGGCCGGAGCGGGCGCGCAGCACCGCGCGTACCCCGTTCAGGATGGTGCCGACCCGCTCCGGTGACGAGTCGGCCGACAGCGCGGCGTGCACGACACCGAGCCCGGCCGAGCCGCGTACCGGCACCGGCGCCCCGGCCGCGTCCCGCAGCGCGTAGACGGCGGCGTGCAGGTCACCGATCGGCACCTCGATGCGCAGCGCCACCTGGTCGGGCTGGAACGGATAGCGGCGCCACCACCCCGGTGCCGCCCCGACCACCTGGGCGTCGCCGCCGAGCAGCGCGGTCAACCGGGCCGCCCGTTGCGCCACCTCGGTCGGCCCGCCTTCGAGCAGCACGGCCAGGCTGCCGGAACCGGGCTCGCCGAACCGGCCGCGCGACCCGGGACCACCGCCGAGCCCGGGCTGTCCCCGGTCACCGGATCCGCCTGCGCCCGCGGATCGGCTCGGCACACCGGGCCGGCCCGGTGACTCGAACCAGCCTCGCCCACCGGCCCGGCCGGACGGGCCGGGTGCCCCCGGGGCACCCGGTCGGGCCGGCGGAAGGTGCCCACCGGAGCCGAGGCGCCGGACGCCGCGGTCGGTCGTCGGCGCCCGACCGCCGGGCAGGTCGACCTCGATCGCGGTCGGCCGCAGCTCGGCGTCGAGGACGGCAAGGACCAGGTCGTGCACCTCCAGCGGGGTCCAGACCGAACGGACCACCCAACTCCGGCTCGCCGGAATCGGCTGCACCCGCAGGGTCGCCGAGACCAGCACGCCGAGCGCACCCTGCGACCCGCAGAGCAGCCGGGCGACGTCGGGATGGGCCGGCACCGCATCGGGCCGCTCCCCGGGACGGCCGGTCGCGCCGGCCCGGGCGTGCGCGAGCACCCCCGAGGCGTCCACGTAGCTCACCCCGACGAGCTGGTCGCAGGGCCGGCCGTGCAGGTGCCGCAGCGGACCGCTCTCGTCGGCCGCGACCACGCCCCCGACGGTGGCGCCGACCGAGGGCACGTCGATCGGCAGCCTGCGCCCGGTCCGTTCCAGGATCGCCTCGGCGGCCCGGACCGGTGTCCCGGCCCCGATCTCGGCGACCAGCTCGCCCTCCGGCTGCTGCCAGACCCCGGCGAGCCGCCCGGTGTCCAGCACGATGTCGACCTGCGACGGGGGCATGCCCCAGTCGAGTTTGGTGCCGGCCCCCCGGGCGACCACCGAGAGGTCGTGTTCGGCGGCGAGCCGGACCACCTCGGTGACCGCCTCCGGACTGCCCGGCGCCGCGACCCAGCGGGCCGCCGCGCCGGCCACCCCGTCGGCCGCCCCCGCGGCCCGGGCGAAGTGGGCACCGCAGATGCCCGCCAGTCGCCGTGCGATGTCAGCGCCCCCGCGTCGTTCTATCGAAATCTCCCCCACCTTGGTCATCGTACACATGTGCTAATTTTCGGCAACGCCCCGGACCGCACCGGACGGCCCACCGGCCAGCCGGACAGGTAACGTGACCGGGTGACCACTGAGACGACCGCCGCCCCCGTCGCCAAGCGGGTGCCGACCGAGCGCACCCACCACGGCGACACGGTGATCGACGAGTACGCCTGGCTCGCCGACAAGGACGACCCGGACACGATCGGCTACCTGACCGCCGAGAACGCCTACACCGAGCAGACCACGGCCCGGCTCGGCCTGCTGCGGGAGACGCTGTTCAACGAGACGAAGCGGCGGACGAAGGAAACCGATCTATCAGTGCCGACCCGCAAGAACGGCCACTGGTACTACACCCGGACGGTCGAAGGCGAGCAGTACGGCATCCACTGCCGCCGATCGGTGCGGGACGGCGGGACGGCCCCGCCGATGCCGGAGGACGGCGCACCACTCGACGGCGAGGAGATCCTGCTCGACGGCAACGCGCTGGCGCAGGGGCACGACTTCTTCTCACTCGGCACCTTCGACGTCAGCCCGGACGGGCGCTGGCTCGCCTACTCCACCGACTTCGCCGGCGACGAGCGGTTCACCCTGCGAGTCAAGGACCTCTCCACCGGAGAGGTGCTCGCCGACGAGGTACCGGACACCTTCTACGGCAGCGCCTGGTCGGCCGACGGCTCCACGCTGTTCTACCTGACCGTGGACGAGAGCTGGCGGCCCTACCGGGTGTGGCGGCACACCGTCGGCACGGCGGCGGGCGCCGACGAGATCGTCTACCAGGAGGACGACGAGCGGTTCTGGGTCGGCGTCGGGCTGACCCGCTCGGAGAACTTCGTCGTCATCGACTCGCACAGCAAGGTGACCAGCGAGGTACGGGTCATCCCGGCCAGCAATCCCAGCGGCGCCCCGGCGGTGATCGCGCCCCGACGGCAGGGCGTCGAATACTCCATCGAGCACCACGGGCACCGCTTCCTGATCCTGCACAACGACGGCGCGGAGGACTTCGCGCTCGCGTACACCTCGGCGGACGCGCCCGGGGACTGGGTGCCGATGATCGAGCACACTCCCGGCACCCGGCTGGAGGCGGTCGACGCCTTCGCCAACCACCTCGTGGTGTCGCTGCGTACGGCCGGGCTGACCGGGATCCGGGTGCTGCCGGTGGGTAGCACCGAGTCGTACGACATCGACTTCCCGGAGCCGCTCTACAACGTCGGGCTGGACAGCAACCCCGAATACCAGACCACCAGCGTCCGGCTGCACTACGCCTCGCTGACCACCCCCGACTCGGTCTACGACTACGACCTGGTCACCCGGGAGATGGTGCTGCGCAAGCGGAAGCCGGTGCTCGGCGACTTCGACCCGGCCGGCTACGAGCAGCACCGGGACTGGGCGCTGGCTGACGACGGGACCCGGGTGCCGATCTCGCTGGTCTGCCGGGCCGGCACGCCCCGGGACGGCTCGGCGCCGTGCGTGCTCTACGGCTACGGCTCCTACGAGGCCAGCATGGACCCGTGGTTCTCCATCCCTCGGCTCTCCCTGCTGGACCGGGGCGTCGTCTTCGCCGTGGCGCACGTGCGCGGCGGCGGCGAGCTGGGCCGCCGGTGGTACGAGACCGGCAAGCTGCTGAGCAAGAAGAACACCTTCACCGACTTCGTGGCCACCGCCCGGCACCTGGTCAAGACCGGTTGGACCTCGGCGGACCGGCTGGTCGCCCGGGGTGGCTCGGCCGGTGGGCTGCTGATGGGCGCCGTGGCGAACATCGCCCCGGACGCCTTCGCCGGGATCGTCGCGCAGGTGCCGTTCGTCGACCCGCTCAACTCGATCCTCGACCCGTCGCTGCCGCTCACCGTCACCGAGTGGGAGGAGTGGGGCAACCCGCTGGCCGACCCCGAGGTGTACGCGTACATGAAGTCGTACTCGCCGTACGAGAACGTCACCGCGCAGGACTACCCGCCGATCCTCGCCGTCACCAGCCTGAACGACACCCGGGTGCTCTACCACGAGCCGGCGAAGTGGGTCGCCCGGCTCCGGGCCGTCGCACCGCAGGGGTCGTACCTGCTCAAGACGGAGATGGGTGCCGGGCACGGCGGCCCGAGCGGGCGCTACGACTCCTGGAAGGAGGAGGCGTTCGTCGCCGCCTGGATCCTCGACCGGCTGGGCGTGGCCGCGTAGAGCGCAAGGTTGTGGAAGGGTGACTCGCATGACGGTCCTGACGGACGACCGCTCCGGACTGGTCGGCGTGGGTTACGAGGGCCGGGACATCGGGGACTTCGTGGCAGACCTGGTCACGATGGGCGTGTCACGTCTGGTGGACGTACGGCTCACCCCGATCTCCCGGAAGCGGGGGTTCAGCAAGTCAGCGCTCGGGCAGGCGCTCGGCGACGCGGGGATCGCCTACGAACACCGACGTGAGCTGGGAAATCCGAAGGACAACCGGCCTGGATTCACCGGCTCTCCGGAAACGATCGCCCAGGCCCGGGCGATCTACGCCGGACTGCTCGCCCGGCCGGAGGCCGTCGACGCACTCGACGCGCTCGCCGCCGCGAGCCAGCGGAAACTCGTCGCGCTGCTCTGTTTCGAGGCTGACCAGCGGCAGTGTCACCGGGACCTGGTGCTCCAAGCGGCACACGAGCGGCGTCCTATCGGTGGGGCGGTCAGTAGACCCCGAGGACGCTGAACGTATTGACCCGCTTGGCCTGGTTGCCGACGTAGAAGGCGACATCGCGACCAGGCCCGCAGAGTTCGTGCAGGAACTTCTGTTCCACGGCTCGCCGCACCTCGTCGTCGTAGCGGCCCCGCAGATTGCGTTGCAGGGCGACGAGTTCCCAGTCCAGGATGCCCTTGCCGGTGCCCACCGCAGCCCGGTTCGTGGCAGTGGTAGTGGTAGGCCGCTCGAAATCGGGGTGCCTCAAGTGGCGTCCGGTCGCGGCTATCGAGCAGGTCGAGTTGGCTGACGTACGCTTCGATCGCCGATGCCCCACAAGCGCGCCACCGTCTACGACGGACCCCGCTCGCACAGCAGGGCGATTCGATCCAGGGGCGATCCTCTCGACAGACTGCGGCTCCGCAACTTTCTTTTTAGTTAACAACCTTGCAAGAAAGCGCTCTCTGGCGTAGAAACATTGACATGCGTACACGCCGAGCCACCCTCGTCCTGGCCCTGCTGGCCGCAACGCTGGTGGTCACCCCACCCAGCCCGGCCGTCGCTGAGCCGGGCGCGCTCACCTGGAGCGACGAGTTCAACGCGCCAGCCGGCACCGCCCCCGACGGCACCAAGTGGAAGCACGACATCGGCGGCGGCGGCTGGGGCAACAACGAGCAGCAGTACTACACCAACAGCACCAGCAACGCCGCGCACGACGGCAACGGCAACCTGGTGATCACCGCCCGCCGGGAGAACCCGGCCAACTACCAGTGCCACTACGGCCGCTGCCAGTACACCTCGGCCCGGCTGCTCACCGCGGACCGCTTCACCCAGACGTACGGCCGGTTCGAGGCCCGGATGAAGCTGCCGCGCGGCCAGGGCATCTGGCCGGCATTCTGGATGCTCGGCGGCATGCCCTGGCCGGACATGGGCGAGATCGACATCATGGAGAACATCGGCCGCGAGCCCGGCAACCTGTACGGCACGCTGCACGGCCCCGGCTACTCCGGCGGCAGCGCGATCAGCTCCCGCTACACCCTCCCCGGCGGCCAGGCGTTCGCCGACGCCTTCCACACCTTCGCCGTGGACTGGGCGCCGGACTCGATCACCTGGTACGTCGACGGCATCCAGTACGGCCGCAAGACCCCGGCGGACCTGAACGGCAACCGCTGGGTCTACGACCACCCGTTCTTCATGATCATGAACATCGCGGTCGGCGGCCACTGGCCGGGCTACCCCGACGCCAGCACCACGTTCCCGCAGCAGATGCTGGTCGACTACGTCCGGGTCTGGGGTTGGAACACCGGTGGCGGCGGCAACCCCGGCACCGGCAACCAGATCGTCGGGATCGGCAACAAGTGCATCGACGTGCCGGGCGCGAACCCGGCCGACGGCACCCAGTTGCAGATCTGGGACTGCAACGGTACCGCCGCGCAGAGCTGGGCCTTCACCGGCGGCACGGTCCGGGCGATGGGCAAGTGCATGGACGTGGCGAACGGCTCGACGGCCAACGGCGCCAATATCCAGATCGTCGGCTGCAACGGCAATCCGGCCCAGCAGTTCGTGCTGAGTGCGGCCGGCGACCTGGTGAACCCGCAGGCGAACAAGTGCGTCGACGTACGCGACCGGAGCACGGCCAACGGCGCGAAACTCCAGCTCTGGGAGTGCACGGGCGGCGCGAACCAGAAGTGGCGGCGCGCCTGACCCGGCGGACGCGCGGCGGCACGCCGACCCGCCGCGACACCGGCCCCGCACCGAACCCGGTGCGGGGCCGGTCGCTGGTACGCCCGGTCCACCGGCATGACCCGGTCCACAGGTATTGCCAGCTCGCAGGCATGGCTAGCCCGCAGGCATGGCCCGGTCCGTCCCACCCGGACCGCCGGCTCCGCGTACCAGGCATGTCACCAGCAACCTCGCCGTCGAGGTCGACGAGGCGGCCGGTACCGCCGAATCCCGCTGCTACGTCACCGTTTTCCAGGCGCTGCCCGAATTTCCGCTCCAGGCGGTGGCGAGTGGGCGGTGCCGGGACCGATTCGAGCGGCGCGACGCCGGATGGCGCTTCGTGGAGCGGTGGGTCAGCACGGACTTCCTCGGCGACGCCAGCCACCACCTGCGCGGCCGAGGTACCGGCTCGGGACGGAGCTAGGGCCGCCGGTCCGGTACCTGAGCGACGAACGCGCGCCACGCCTCAGGCGCGAAGGCCAGCACCGGACCGCCCGGATCCTTCGAGTCCCGTACGCCGACCGCCCCGCCCAGATCGTCGGCAACCTCCACGCACTCGGCCGAGCCAGCGTTGCTTCGGCTCGACTTCTTCCAGCGCGGCTCGGTGCTCACAACTCGTTCACCAGCTTCAGAATCAGGTCACGCGAGAGGTCACGCGGCAGCGCAACCGCCCTCACAACCTCCCATATCCGGTTGAGCCGAGCAACCTGCGTCGGGTCCGTCACGACCCGCCCCTGCAACTGGTCGTCCATGAATGCCACGTCGTCGCTGCCGTCGAACGAGGCAATGATGAACGGACCTGACTGGCCGAGCCACAGTCCGGCCGTTGCCGGGACCACGTGTATGAAGAGCCGGGGACGCTCACTCAGGTTGAGCAGATTTTCGAGTTGTTCCCGGAGCATCTTCGACTCGCCGCTGCGGAGCACTGCCTCGGGGATGACGAAGGTGGCCAGTGGCGGGTCGTCGCGGTCCAGGATCGCCCGCTGCCGCTCCAGCCGACCTGTGACGATCCGCTCCACCTCCTCGATGGTGTGCAGGCCGGTGGACATGACGGCCCGCGCGTACGCCTCGGTCTGGAGCAGGCCGGGGACGAGCAGCGGGTTGCAGGCGCGCAGGGCGACCGCCTCGCGCTCGTACTCCAGCCAGGGGCGGAGCCAGACGGGTGCGTCGTCGAAGGCGGTGACCTTGGCGAGCAGCCGGGTGTAGATGCCGCCGGTCTGGAGCCCTTCGTCGACCGCCGCGACGTAGTCCTCGGTCGGTGGCCGGCCACCGGTCTCGACCGCGCTCACGTGCGAGCCGGAGTAGTTCGCGATCTTGCCGAACTCGTCCTGGTTCATCTTCCGGGTCGCCCGAGCCGCCCGAAGCTCCGCGATCAAGAAGTCTGCCAGCATGCCCATGACCTGCCCACGCTCCCTCCACATCCGGCTCGGGGCTACCCGACCACACCCGACAAGTCGGACGGTCGCCCAGTGTCCCGCAATGTCTACCGAACGTAGGCACCATCCGTCCAGAGTGTCGGCAGCGGAACCGTTCGATGCTGGCCCGGCTCGGGCGGAACCGCGCGGGGACCGTCCCCGGAACGCCTCCCCCGCCTCGGGGACGGTCCCCGCTTCCAGCCAGGACAGCAGCGGCGATTGGAGACCGAGCCATGAACTGGCCACGACGCGCACCTCGACCGGTACCACTGGCGCCTCGACACCGCCCCGACTGGCGGCGGCTCTGGCGCTACTGCCGGTGCGGACTCCGCTGGCGCTGCCCCGACGCGTCCGGCCCGACGGCCGGGGGTCGACCGACACCCGCCCGTACCCCGCCCCGGGGCAGCAACACCAGATTCGCGGCATGGACGGCGCCAACCGGTCCGGCTCCGGACGGGAGCAGCGGCCGGCCCGGCTCCGGACGCTGCCCCCGCCTCCCGACCCGTCGCATCTGACCCGTCAACGGCAACCGGTGTCGCCCCAACGGGAACAGGCCAGCCGCGAGGCCGAGGCTGGCCCGTACCAGACAGAGGTCAGCGGACGGACCAGGCGGGGCGTTCCGCGTTGGTGAACCAGCGCAGCAGCCACTCGGCCGGGCCCTGCCCGTGCCGCGCGAGCCACCATCGGCTGACCACCACCTGGCCGGCGAAGATGGCGACCGCGAAAAGCATCATCTCCGGCGGTGACACCTGACCCACCAGGCCGAGGCCGACACCGGTGAAGATCAGCAGCGTGGCGACGGACTGGCCGAGGTAGTTCGACAGCGCCATCCGGCCGGCCGGGGCCAACGCCGTGCCGAGCCACCGGCCACGATCGCTGTGCACCACCCGGACCAGCGTGGCGGCGTACGCGGCGGCCAGCAGCGGCGCGGTCATCGCACTCACGAGTACGCCGAGGGTGTCGCCGTTGCCACCGAGCGAGGCGTAGACCGCGCCACCCACGATCCCCACCGGAAAACCGACGAGTTGGACGATCCGCAGCCACCGCTCCCGGCCGGTGAGCCCGACAAGCAGCCCTCGGCGGGCGGCGACCATGCCGAGCAGGAACATCGCCAGAGTGGTCGGACCCTGCACGGTCAACTGGGAGAGGCCGTAGAGCGGCAGGATCGCGATGTGCTCGTGGACCACCGAGCCGAATCCGCCGGCCAGGTTCGCGGCCGACTCCTGGGCGGCGGCGACCTGACTGGCGTGCTCGAAGTAGCTCGACGTGTCCAGGAACAGGATGCTCGACCCCGTGCCCAGCAGCAGATAGCCGTAGAGCGCGGCGGCGACGATCAGCGCCGTGCGGTCCCGTACCCCGCGCATCGCCAGCAGGACCGCGCCGAGCAGCGCGTAGACGGTGAGGATGTCCCCGCTGATCAGGAACACCATGTTCACCGCGCCGAGGACGAGCAGGCCGAGCAGCCGGCGTACCATCCGGGGCCGGAACGCCGCCCCGGCCCGCGCCGCCGCCTCCGCCTGGAGCACGAAGCTGTAGCCGAACATGAACGAGAAGAGCAGGTAGAACTTCATCCCGAAGAAGCTGGAGTTGAGCCAGCGCACCGCGTCGTCCAGCCACGAGTCGTACGCCGGGTCGGTGATGGTCATGCTGTAGCCGGTGGCGGCGAAGGTGATGTTTACGACCAGGATGCCGAGCAGCGCGAAGGCACGTAGTGCGTCGAGGTCGGGGATGCGGGTCCGGGAGGCCGTTGCGGCGGTCGCTGTGCTCACCAGTCGAGCACACCAGCGGCGGGCCGGCCGGTCAGGAGCGCCAGGTCCCGGGGCGGGGTGGAGCTAACGCCACCCCGCCCCGTAACGGTCCGGAACCGGTCAGTAGACGACGTGCTTGCCGCCGTCGACGATGACCGTCTCACCGGTGACCATGTCCATGCCGAGCAGCCCGAGCACCGCCTGCGCCACGTGTTCCGGGTCGGCGGTGCGGCGCAGCGGCACCATCTCGCGCTCCCGGGCACTGCGCTGCGCGAAGCCCTGTTCGCCGTGCAGGCCGGGCTGCCAGCGGGTGTGCTGCACCGTGCCGGGTGCCACCGCGTTGACCCGTACCTCCGGGGCGAGCGCCACCGCCAGGTTGCGGGTGAGCTGGAGCATCGCCGCCTTGCTCACCCCGTAGGCGATCGAGGAGCCGCCGGCCCGGTAGCCGGAGATGGACGAGATGTTGACGATCGCGCCGCCGGAGGAGCGCAGCGCGGGGGCGAAGGCGCGGGCGCAGCGGAACGCACCGAGCAGGTTGACGTCGAGCACATCCCGCCAGATCTCGTCGGTCAGGCCGTCCAGGTCGGGGTGCTCCACCGCCCGGGTGCCGCCGGCGTTGTTGACCAGCACGTCGACCCGGCCGAAGGTGCCGAGCACCTGCTCGGCCATGGTGCGAACCTGGGTGTCGTGCGTGACGTCGGCGGCGACCGCGCAGGACCGGCCGGCCCACTCCCGGGCCTGCGCCGCGGTCTCCTCGGCCTCCGCCCGCGACCGGCTGAAGTTGACCACCACGGCGTCCGCGCCGGCCCGGGCCAGCGCCAGGCTCACCGCCCGGCCGATCCCGGTGCCACCGCCGGTGACCACCGCGACGGTCTTCTCCAGCTTCATCGCGCGGTCTCCATCGGAGTCGAGGCCGTCGGCGGCCCGTCCGCCGCCTTCCCGCCCGGTTCCTCCTGGTACGCGTGCACGGCGCCGATGTCCATCGTCCGGGTCTCCCGGGCGACCAGGAACGCCACCAGCGAGACGACCGCCGTGAAGATGATCCAGAGCGCGACCAGCCAGGGCGAGCCGTCAGCGGTGCTGAGCAGTGCCGCCGCGACCAGCGGGGAGAAGCCGGAGATGGCGGCGCCGATCTCCCGGGAGGCGGCGAACCCGGTGTACCGGACCCCGGCGCCGAACAGCTCCGCGTAGAACGCCGGCTGTACGGCGATCATCGGTGCGAAGCCGATGCCACCGGCGATGATCAGGGCCAGCCAGATCAGCACCGGCACCTCGGTGTCGAGCAGCCAGAAGTACGGGAAGGCGAAGGCGGCGGTGAAGACCACGCTGAACACGTTCAGCGGCTTGCGGCCGATCCGGTCCGACAGCGCGCCGTAGACCGGTTGGACCGCGATCACCACCAGGCCCATCAGGATCACGCCGGTCAGCGCCACCCAGCGCGGCTGGTCGAGTTCGTTGGTCAGGTAGGCGACGCTGAAGGTGGCGAAGATGTAGACGATCGCGGTGTCGCAGATGTGCGCCCCGATCCCGACCAGGAAGTTGCGGGGATACATCTTCAGGGTGTCCAGGATCGGCGTCTGCACCACCGTCCGGCTGCGCTCCATCCGGCGGAACACCGGCGACTCGGTGACCCGGAGCCGTACGTAGATGGTCACGAAGATCATCAGGAAGCTGGCCAGGAACGGGATCCGCCAGCCCCAGGATTCGAGCTGGTCGTCGGGGAGCATCCCGACCAGCAGGAACGAGACGGTACCGAGCACCAGACCGATCTGCACCCCGGTCTGGGCGTACGAGGCGTAGTAGCCCCGCCGGTCCGGTGGGGCGTGCTCGGCGAGCAGCGTCGACGCGCCGCCGAACTCGGCTCCGGCGCCGAGGCCCTGGCAGATCCGCATCAGCACCAACAGGATCGGCGCCCATACCCCGATCTGGTCGTACGTCGGCAGCAGGCCGATCAGCCCGGTCGCGATGCCCATCACCAGGGTGGTGATGATCAGTGTGGAGCGCCGGCCGATCCGGTCACCGAGCCGGCCGAAGAAGAAGCCGCCGACCGGGCGGAACAGGAACGCCACCCCGAAGGTGGCGAACGCGACGAGCGTGCCGACCGCCGGCTCGGCGTCCGGGAAGAAGATGTCGTTGAAGACCAGTGCGGCGGCGGTGCCGTAGATGAAGAAGTCGTACCACTCCAGGGCGGTGCCGACCAGCGAGGCCGAGACGACCCGGCGCAGCTCGGCGGGCGGGGTGGTCTCCTGGTCGGACGGCGCGGAGGCGGTCTCGGGCTCAGGCGGGGGCGCGGGGTCCACCGGCGATGTCATCACGATCCTCCTCGGGCGAGGGGGCCGCGCGGTCCGCGCGGCTTCGGGGGTGGGGTACGGGTACGCCGGGCAGTTCGGGCCCGCCCGGCAGTTCGGCCAGTTCGCGCCAGGTGGACGGGGCCAGGGGGATCCCGTCGGAGATCCGGCTGGCGCGGGTGCGCGCCTCCTTCTCGCCGGGGACCAGCACGCCGTCCGGGCCGGGGTCGCGCGCGACGGCGGGCGCGGTGTCGCCGAGCAGCCGGCAGAACCCCTCCGACTGGGTCCGGAACCCGGACACCGGCAGGAAGGTCCCGATGTCGATGGCGATCAGTACGGTGCCGTTGGTGTTGTCGTAGCCGGGCAGACTGGAGATTCCGGCGCCGGACAGCAGCCCGCCGACGATCTCGATCATCACGCTGAGGCCGTAGCCCTTGTGCTGGCCGAACGGCAGCAGCGCGCCTCCGGAGTAGAAGTCGGACGGGTCGGTGGAGTCACGGCCCTCCGCGTCGACCAGCAGGCCGGCGCCGACCCGTTCCTGCCGGACCAGCGAGAGCGCGAGCTTGCCCTCGGCGATCGCCGAGGTGGCGAAGTCGACCACCACCGGTGGCCGCCCCTCGGCCCGGGGCGCCGACCAGGCGAGCGGGTTGGTGCCGAGCCGGCGCTGCCGGCCGCCGTACGGGGCGACGGTCGGGTCGATGTTGCAGAAGGCCAGCCCGATCGCGTCCGTCTCGGCGAGCAGTTGCACGTACTCGCCGAGCCGGCCGATGTGGTTGCAGTTGCCGATCGTCACCACGCCGACGCCGTACTCCCGGGCGAGTTCGCGGGCCTCGGTCACGGCCAGCCGGGCGGCGAGCTGGCCGAACCCGCGCCGGCCGTCGACGACCGCGGTAGCCCGGTGCCGGCGGCGGATGACGGGGTCGGCCGACGGATCGATCATGCGGCCACGTACCGCGTCGACGTACGGAACCAGCCGGCGTACCCCGTGCGAGTCGTGCCCGACCAGGTCGGACTCGACCAGCGAGGTGGCGACGGCCCGGGCGGGCGGCTCCGGGCTGCCGGCGGTGGTGAGGATCCGGGCGGCGATCTCCACCAGTTCGTCCGCCGGTACGGCGACCGGCGGCATCTCGTCGTCGGCCGGCCGGCCGGGATGGTCCGGCGCGTGGCCGCTCGGCACGGTCGACCAGGACGGCGGACGATGCGCCGCGCTGTCGTCGACCCGGTTCCGGTCCTCGCCGCGCGCCATCTGGGGTCACCTCCGGAGCACACCGTTCCGCCCTGCGGAACGGTGTTCCACAGTTACCTTCGTCACAGTCTGGCCCGTAACGCCGAGCAGCGCAACCGGACGGAAACAATTCGGTACTCAACAGGATCGGACGGGGCCGGGGGTTGGAGTCAGCAGGCGCCTTCCGTCACCGTGACGGTGGGATACGAGGGCGACTGGTCGGAGAAGTTGCGTTCGAGCCGCACCGCCAGGCAGACCGGGTGGTCACCGTCCGCGTTGGTGAACTCGTAGAGGTCCCCCCGGGAGTCCTCCCCGGCGTCCTCGATCCGCAGTTCGGAGAGGATGTTCCGGGAGTATTTGCCGCTACCGCCACGGTTGCCCGCCGAGGCCGCCTCGTGGACGTCGACGACCAGACCGTGCACCGGCGTGCGCTCCAACTCGTACGCGGTGTTCCGGGCCGCCGAGTACACCCCGGAGCGGTCGAGGTCGGAGCTCTGGTAGATCACGACCACCGCGACGATCGACGCCAGCCCCAACAGCGCGAAGACCAGAGCCCGGGGCAGCCGCCGATCGTTCTGCCGGGCGGAGAACCGGTCCGCTGGATGATCGCTCAACGTCTCCTCCGGAAGGATGTCCGTCAGCGCGTTCGAGCCGTCCGTGCACTCTACTCCGGCCGGTCGACGCGGGTGGCCCGGCCGATGGCGGTGCTCCTGCTCGGCCCGACAGCCGATCGACCCGGGACAGGCCCCGGGGCGCCGAATCACCAGAGGCGGGCGCCGGGCCGATCGGCCAGGGACAGGGGCCGGGCCCGATCGGCCAGGTCAGCTCGGGACGGTGCGGGCGCCGAGGGCCCGGGAGACCTGTCCGGCGGCCTCGACCACCTGCCGGCCCACCTCGTCCGCCGACTGGTCCGCCGCCTCGTAGCTGAGCGTCGCCGCGCTCACCCCGCCGATCACGTGCCCGGCGTGGTCGTACACCGCCGCGCCGGTCGCGGAGACCCCGGACTCGTTCTCCTCGTGGTCCTCGGCCCAGCCCCGGGACCGGACCGTGGCGAGCTCGGCGAGCAGCGGTCCGACCTCGACGATCGTGCCCGGCGTGTGCCGGCGCAGCCCGGTCCGCTCGGCGAGCGCCACCACCCGGTCGTCGTCCAGGGTCGCCAGGACCGCCTTGCCGATCGACGTACTGTGCAGGTCGAGGCTCATCCCGACCCGGGAAGCGAGCTGGTACGGCTTGCCCGCCTCCACCTTGGCCACGTAGACCGCCTCGTCACCGTGCAGCAGCGCCAGGTGCACCGTACGGCCGGTGCGCCGTTGCAGCTCCTCCAACTCGGGGCGTACCCGGGCGGGCAGGTCCAGCCGGTGCATCACCCGGCCGGCCAGCGCGAGCATCCGGGGGCCGGTGAAGTAGTCCCCGTTGCCGGTGGGCCGGGCCAGCCCGCGCTCGACCATCACCTGGAGAATCCGGTGCACGGTCGCCTTCGGCAGGTTCGTCGCCGCCGCGATGTCGGTCAGCCGGCTGTGCTCGACCAGTGCCTCCAACACCGCGAACGTCTTGTCCGAAGCGCTCGCACCGGTCCGGTCAGCCATGGTTCCAATGTAGGGAATGCCGCCGGTCGGCTCGCTCGGGCCGCATCCGCGGCGTCAGCCCGCGTCGGGGCGGCCGGCGGCGGCCACCAGTACCGCCGGGTCGACGTTGCCGCCGCTGACCACCGCCACCGTACGCCCGGCGGGCAGCTCGGCAGCGTGGAACATCCGGGCGGCGGTGGCCACCGCGCCGCTCGGCTCCACCACCAGCCGGGCGTCCCGGACCAACCGGGTCGTCGCGGCGGCGATCTCCTCCTCACTGACCGTCACGATGCCGTCCAGCCGGGCGCGCAGGTGTGCGAAGGTCAGCGCGGAGAGGTTGGTCCGCAGCCCGTCCGCGCTGGTCCGATAGGTGCGGGCCGGTTCCCACTGGCGCAGCTCGCCGCCGCGCAACGACTCGGCGGCGTCGGCGGCGAGTGCCGGCTCGACCCCGATGACCCGGGCACCCGGACGCAGCGCCTTGACCGCGGTGGCGACTCCGGAGGCGAGTCCGCCCCCGCCGACCGGCACCAGCAGCACGTCCAGCTCGGGCAGGTCGTCGAGCACCTCCAGTCCGATGGTGCCCTGGCCGGCGATGATCCGCCGGTCGTCGAAGGGCGGGATCAGGGTCCGCCCCTGCTCGGCGGCGATCGACTCGGCGACCGCCAGCCGATCGGCCGGGGCGACCATGCGTACCTCGGCGCCGAGAGCGCGTACCCGGTCGACCTTTGCCGCCGGAGCACCCTCGGGAATCACCACGGTGCACGGCACGCCCCGGGCCCGGGCGGCATAGGCAAGCGCCTGCCCATGGTTGCCGGAGGAGTGCGTGACCACGCCTCGGGCCCGCCGGTCGGCGTCGAGCCGGGCCACCGCGTGCATCGCACCACGCAGCTTGAACGAGCCGACCGGTTGCAGGCTCTCCGGCTTCAGCCAGAGCCGGTCGTCCCAGCGGCAGGGCAGCAGGGGCGTACGCAGCACCACACCGGTCAGGTCCCCCGCCGCGGCCCGTACGTCGTCGACGGTAACGAGATCCACCGGATCATCCTGCCACTGCGCTCACCCGCCGGTCCGGAGCGGTGCGGTCGGACCCTCCCCGCCTCGCCGTCGGGTACGAAGATGACGATCCCACCGGGATGAATACGGCTAAAGCCTACTATTTTCCAGAGGCCCCGGACGATATGAGGATCGTGATGACCAGCGCCGACCCGCCCGGCGAGCAGCCGTACCGGCCCGACGCCGGTTTCGGCGACCCGCCGACCGGCGGGGACCGGCCGACCGAGCCGGTCCCCCAGTCGTGGGACTGGGCGATCGACCCACCGCCGCCGGAAGGGCCGACCCGGGAGCCGACCCCGGATCCGGCGGCCGGACCGACCATCGACGAGGTACCGGATCCGCTCCCGTTGACCGGCCGCTTCCCGGACACCGTCGCGCCCGGCGCGGGCCCGCCCTCCCCGCCACCCCTTGAACGGCCCGCCGCAGCGCAGTCCTCGCCGCCTGCCGAGCCGCCGCCTGCCGAGCCGCCCGCCGGGACGGGGCCGACCGGGACTACGGCGGCACCGGCGCCGGACTGGTCCACGCCGGAGACGCGGGTCAGCACACCGCCCCTGAGCGGTTACCCGCCACCGCAGTCGCCGATCTGGGCGCCCCGACCGACCGGGCCGGAGGGCGGGGCCGGGCCGGAGCCGGGCCGCCCATCGCCGGGCGGCACCGCAAAGGTTCCCGAGTTCCTGCGCCCGACCGACCGGCGGTGGTGGTTCCTACTCGGCCTCGTCGCCGCCGTCCTCTCCTGCTGCTGCGTGGCCGCTGCCGTGGTCGCGCTGACCTGGGGGCCGGACTTCTACACCGGGCTGCGCGACCGGGAATCCCGGGTCGTCGGCCTCAACCAGCCGGCCCGGGACGGCGATCTCGAGTTCCAGGTGCAGGAGGTGCGCTGCGGGCTCACCGAGATCGGCGACCCGCTGGTCAGCCAACTCGCGATCGGGCAGTTCTGCGTGGCCGACCTGGCGGTGCGCAACCTGGGCCTGCGACCGGTGACGTTCCAGGACAGCCTGCAGATCGCGTACGGGCCGGCGGGGCAGCGGTTCGGGGTGGACAGTTCGGCCGGGCTGCTCGCCAACGCCGACCAGCTCGGCTTCCTCAGCGAGATCAACCCCGGCAACCGCGTCACCGGGGCGGTCGTCTACGACATCCCGCCCGACGCCCGGATCGTCCGGCTCCGGCTCCGTGCCTCCGCCACCTCACCCGGAATCCAGGTTCGCACCGGATAGTCCGGGGCGACCGGCGTGGCGGGCCGACCGGTCAGCGGGCGTGCCGGAGTGGTGAACCGGGCCGGGTCAGCGGGCGTGCCACGCGGCGAGGACCTCGGCCTCCTCGGCCTCGGTGAGGCCGATCCGCCGGCCCGCCTCCGGGCCGGCCGTGGCGAGCCAGGCGGCGGTGTCCCGAGCCGTCTCGGCAAGTGGCCGCGGCCGCAGCCCGGCCGCCAGGCTGGGAGTCACGTCCCGGGTCAGGAAGCCGGCGTACTCGGGCACCGGCAGCCAGAGCGGCAGCGACCGCGGGCCGGACCAGGGCTCCACCCCCTGCTCCGCCAGGAACTCCTGGGCCACCCAGCTCAGGGCGGCGCCGTCGGGGAGTACGTCGGCCAGGAAGCCGGCCCGGGTCATCGGCGCGCCGGTGCCGTCGTACGTGCCGGTGAGTCCGCGTTCACCGGCCGCGACGATCCAGGCGGCCAGGTCGCGTACGTCCACGAGCTGCACCGCGTCGTCCGGCGAGCCGGGCGCGAGGACCTCGCCACCCCGGGCCGCCCGCCGGACCCAGTACTCGAAGCGCCCGCTCGGATCCTCCGGCCCGACGATCAGCCCGGCCCGGCAGACGAAGACCCGGTCGGCGCCGAACGCCTCCGTCACGATCTGCTCACAGCTCACCTTGCAGGCGCCGTACGACTCCGCGGACAGCTCCGGGTCCTCCGCGTCCCGGGGCGCGGGTGCCAGTACCGGGGCGCTGTCGACCCGCTGGCCGACGGTGGCGGTGTCCGCGTACACCGAGCCGGTCGAGACGAACGTGAAGTGCCCCACCCGGCCGGCAAGCGCGGTCGCCGCGTGCCGGACCTGGTCGGGGTGCCGGGCCACGTCGACGACCGCGTCGAACTCGCCGGTGAGCGCGGCCAGCCCGGCCGGGTCGGTACGGTCCACCCGGACGAAGCGGACGCCGTCCACCGGGTCCCCGGACGAGCCCCGGGCGGCGCAGGTGACGTCGTGGCCGGCGGCGAGGGCCTGCCGGGCGACGGCCCGGCCGAGGAACACGGTGCCGCCGAGGACGAGGGTTCGCATCCGGCGATGGTGCCCGGATCGGGGGCGTCCGGTAACCCCTGTTCGCGCAGAGCGGACCATCTCCGCCGCCCGGGCATCGGGCCGACGGCTGACTTCCGCCGCCCGTCATGCGTACCGGGCCGGTTGTGGAGTACGGTTCGACCGATATCCCAGGAGGTCGCGAATGTCCCTGACGGTGCACACCGAGGAGCGGGCCGACGTCGTCGTCGTGTCGGTCGCGGGCGAACTCGACATGGCCACCGCGCCGAAACTTCAGGACCAGATCACGGACCTGCTGGAGAAGGGGCACACCCGGCTGGTCTTCAACCTGGCCGAACTGACGTTCTGCGACTCCACCGGGCTCTCCGTCTTCGTCCGCGCCCGCAACAGCGCCGACGAGGCCGGCGGCATGGTCCGGCTGGCCGCGCCGCGCCGGGGGGTGCTGCGCATCCTTGAGGTGAGTGGCCTGGTGGAGGTACTCCAGACGCACGCCACGGTGGACGAGGCGGTGGCCGGCGGCCCCGCCCGCACTGACTGAGCGCTCCGCCGGCCGGCGTCCGCCACCGCTTTCCGCCCGCCCCGCACTGGGCACTAGGTTGTCGACCGACACGAATCCGGCAACCTGGAGACGCCAATGCTCAAGGGCTTCAAAGACTTCATCATGCGGGGCAACGTCGTCGACCTCGCCGTCGGCGTGGTCATCGGTGCGGCCTTCACCGGCCTGGTCAACCAGTTCACCAACTCGTTCCTGAAGCCGCTGATCAGCATGTTCGGCGACGGCAAAGGCATCGAGGCGGGCACCTGGGAGCTGCCCAACGACGCCGTGATCGACTGGGCGGCCTTCATCAACGGCGTCATCACCTTCCTGATGACCGCCGCCGTGCTCTACTTCCTGGTGGTCTTCCCGATGAACAAGCTCGCCGAGCGGCGTCAGCGGGGCGAGGAGCCGGCGCCGGCCGCGCCGAGCGAGGAGATCAAGCTGCTCACCGAGATCCGTGACGCGCTGGTCGCCGCCGGCCGGGCGCCGAACCGGCACCTCGAGGGCCCGGACGAGCGCTTCGGCCAGCAGTACCCGCCGGCGCCGCGTCGCCCCTGAGCCCGGCGGCGTCACCTGCCCGGGTGACGGGTCCGACACCCGGCGATCTTCTCGAACGTACGTTCGATAAGGTCCCGGCATGGAACAACGAAAGCACTGGTGGAACGGCAAGTGGGGGCGCCTGGCACGGCGCGATGTCTACCTCCGGGCGGATGCCGACCAGTGGCACGTGGAGCAGCGCGCCGGCGGGGCCGAGGGGATCTCCCGGTTCTACGAGTTCGACAGCGAGGACGCGGCGTACGACGTGGTCCGGACCCTGCTGGCCGGGCCGGACACCTGGCGGGAACTCTCCGCCCGGCCGCCCGGCGCCGACTGACCGACCGGGCGGCAGGCGGCGCCGGCGGTCAGCGGGGCGAAGCCTCCAGCAGGGCGATGGTGCTGAGCGTGACCTGGTCGCGGATCCGGGTCACCGAGGTCTGCCACTGCCGAGTGAACCCCGGCCGGTGTTCGAGGTCCCGCCAGACCGGCAGCACCGACTCGTCCAGCCGGGCGGCCGGCATCCAGAGGTGCAGCAGGCAGTCGATCGCCGGGCGGAGCCGGTCGATCTTCTGCGTCCGGGTGCCGGGCCCGGTGAGGCTGAACTCGATCAGCGACAGCAGCGTGGTGAGCAGCCAGTCGTGCAGCGCCAGGTCCTCGCAGAACTCCACCAGCGCCGGTACGGTCTCCTGCGGCGCGGTCAGTTCCAGGGTGCGCAGCGTGTCGGACTCGATCCGGAACTTCCCGTGCGCCTCGGTCCCCGGGTCGGCGGCCGGCAGCACCGCCCAGCGCAGCCGGGTGCGCTTGGTCCGGAACGGCGGGCGGCGGTCCAGCCGGGACGAGCTCTGCACCGTGTCGATCAGCCGGGCGCTGATCGCACCCAGGTTGAGCGTCTGCGACTGGTAGGTGGGCCCGAGGAAGCCCTGGGCCACGTCCCGGATGTCGACCTTGCCGATCGTCTCCACCCAGCCGGGCCGGGACAGGTAGTGCGACCAGATCAGCCGGCGGTTGCTGGCGGCCCGGTCCAGCCGGGTGTATGTGGAGCCCTGCAACACGTGCCCGCCGGTCACCGCCGCGTGCGAGACCACCGTCCCGACGCCCCGGGTACGGCTTCCGGAGCGGGTCGGCAGCCGGCAGTCCACCCCGGTGAGCTGGTCCGGCGAGACCGCGTACGCGATCGGGCGCTCGGACCGGCGGACCCGCTGGCCGACCAGGAAGTCGAGGAGTTGGGCGGTGTTCTCCAGCGAGAGCGAGCTGGAGTTCTGTAGGAGTCCGGTGTGGACCTCGCCCAGGGTCAGCATTGCGCTCCTCCGCAACCTCTTGGGCACCGTGACCGGCATCACCGGGGCCGCGTCGCCGTGACAGCGTCACCGTAACCGATGTCCGCGACGGGAACGGTGATCGGCGACCGGCAATTCGCGATGGTACGCCGGGCCCGTCGGGTACGCGACGATCGGCCCCTTCCACCAGCGGAAACCACGTCCTTGCGTCCTATTGATACGGTTGCGTTACGCGCCGCTCAGCCGCCCCCTAGGAGCCGCCGTGACCAAGGTCTACGTCTCGGCTACTTTCCGGGATCTCCAGGAGTGCCGGGCCGCCGTCCAACTGGCGCTGCGCCGGCTACGGGTCGAGGACATGGCCATGGAGTCGTACGTGGCCGAGGACCGGCGCCCGCTCGAACGCTGCCTGGCCGACGTCGCCGAGTGTGACGTCTACGTCGGCATCTTCGCCTGGCGGTACGGCTTCATCCCGGCCGGCTACGACCGCTCGATCACCGAACTCGAATACCGGGAGGCGCTGACCGGCGGCAAGCCCTGCCTGATCTTCCTGTTGGACGAGGAGGCGCCCTGGCCGCGCAGCTTCGTCGACCGGGGCCGGGACGCGGAGCGGATCGAGGCGCTCCGGGCGGAGTTGGCCGACCGGCACATGTGCAGCACCTTCCGCGACCCGGCCGACCTGGCCGCGATGGTGACCGCGGCGGTGGCGAACTGTCTCACCGACGCCGGGGTGCCGGCCGGCGGTGGCATGCACACGCTGAGCCGGGACACCCTCAAGCAGTACATGCTGCGGCTGCGCCAGCACTACGGGGTGCTGGACCTGGACGCGTTGACCCCGGAGCAGACCGAGGACTATCTCCGGATCCAGTTGATGTCGGTCTTCGTCGAGCAGTGGGTACGCGAGGACCCGCCCCCGGCCGAGCTGCCCCGGGAGTGGCTGCGCCGGATGCAGTCCGAGGGGCGGATCGGCACCGAGGACGTGCCGGAGGAGGTGGATCCCCGGGAGCTGGTGCAGTTGCACGAGTCGTACCGGGCGAAGCCGTTGCAGCGCCTCTTCGACGTACTCGGCGCGCCGGACCAGCGGGCGATCGTGCTGCTCGGCGACCCCGGCTCGGGCAAGTCGACCGCAGCCCGGTACGTCACGCTCAGCCTCACCGGCGGGCCGGTCGACGACCGGCTGACCGCGCTCGCCGACCACCTGCCGCTGCTGATCGAGCTGCGCTCGTTCATCACCCTGGCCGCCGAGGGCAAGTGCGACAACTTCGTCGACTACCTCGACCACCGGGCCGGCACCGACGGGCTCGGCATCGAGCGGGCCGCGCTGCTGCGGCACCTCGGGGTCGGCGGCCGGGCGGTGATGATCCTGGACGGCCTGGACGAGGTCTTCGACCGGCACCGCCGGGAGGAGGTGGCCCGGCAGATCGCCGGGTTCGCCGCCAACCACCCGCAGGTACGCATGATCGTCACGTCCCGGATCATCGGCTACTCGCGCCGCATCCTGACCAGCGTGGGGTTCGTGCACTACACGTTGCAGGACCTGGACGAGCAGCAGACCGGCGACTTCCTGTCGAGCTGGTACCGGCTGGCGATCCGGGACCGGCCGGAGGACGCGCACGCCCAGCGGGCCCGGCTGCTGGACGCGATGCGGCACTCGCACGCCATCCGGGAACTCGCCGGCAACCCGCTGCTGCTGACCATCCTGGCGATCATCGGCAAGCACCAGCCGCTGCCCCGGGAGCGGTGGAAGCTCTACGACCACGCCGCCACCGTGCTGGTGGCGCAGTGGGACACCGACCGGCACCTGCGGGAGGAGTCTCCGGCCGCCGGCTTCCTGGACCCGGAGGACAAGAAGGAACTGCTGCGCCGGCTGGCGTACCGGATGCAGTCGGCCGACCGTGGGCTGACGGTCAACTACATCGACCGGACGGAACTCAGCGACGTCTTCGAGCAATACCTCGTCGAGCGCTACCGGCGGGACGCCGCCACCGCCCGGACCATCGCACTGGCGATGATCGACCAGTTCCGGGAGCGGAACTTCATCCTCAGCCGGTACGGCCCGCAGGTCTACGGCTTCGTGCACCGCACCTTCCTGGAGTTCTTCTGCGCCGATGCCATCCTGGCCAAGTTCCAGCACGACCAGGTGCTCTCCTTCGAGCAGCTCAAGGAGCTCTTCCGGCAGCACTGGGCCGACCTGTCCTGGCGGGAGGTGCTCCGGCTGCTCGCCGGCGCACTGCACCAGAACCACACCGCGCAGCTCATCCAGTTGCTCACCACCGAGGTCAACCAGCCCTGGCCGCCGGCCGACTTCGCCCCGCCGCCGTGGAACCTGGCGCTGGCCGTGCAGTGCCTGGCCGAGGTGCGCAACCTGCACAGCGCCGCCGCCAAGCCGGCGGAGACGCTGCTGCGGCAGCTCATCCTGCTGCTGGAGCACTGCGTCTCGATCGACGACCGGGAGACCGCCCGGCTGATCGACGAGGAGATCCTGCCGGCTGCCAAGGCGATCGGGGCGAACTGGCCCGGCCGCAAGATCTACCTCTCCTGGTACCGGCGCCGGGGTGTCCGGGTCGTCTGGAACCCGGTCTCCACCCACGCCGCCCGGCTGGCCGCGATGCTCTCCACCCCGGCCGAGCGGATCGACGACCTCTTCGACGACGTGCTCGCCACCATGGACGACAGCCCCGCCTCCTACGCCTCCGTCGCCGGCCTGGCCGAGCTGGCCCAGCTCGCCACCACCGCCGTGGACAGCCCCGCCCACCAGGCCGCCGCCGCGCGGGCCCGGACCCGGCTGATCAAGCGCGCCCGGGCCGACAACCACGCCGGGGTGCGGCTGGCCGCCGTGCAGGCTCTCGGGGAGCGGTTCGGCACCGACCCCGAGGCGCGCGACCTGCTCATCGAACGGGTCCGGGCCGACGGGTACGCCGGGGTGCGGCTCGCCGCGGTGCAGGCGCTCGGCGAGCGGTTCCGGGACGAGCCGAACGTCCGCGACCTGCTCCGGGAACGCGCGCACGCCGACGAGCACGCCAGCGTACGGCGTACCGCGATCCAGACCCTCGGCGACCGGTACGGCGGCGACGACGAACTCCGGGACGTGCTCGTCGAGTGCCTACGCACCGACACCGACGCCGAGGTGACCCGTACCGCCGCGCACGTCCTGGTCGAGCGGTTCGCCGCCACCCGGCACGTCCGGGACCTGCTGATCGATCGTGCCCGCGACGACACCGACCCGGTGACCCGGCGCACCAGCGTGCGGGTCCTCGGCGAGCGGCTGGCCGGCGACGCCAAGGTCCGGGCGGTGCTGATCGACCGGGTCCGGGTAGACCGTGACCCGGGGGTGCTCCGGGCCGCCGCCCGCGCCCTGATCGACCAGCATGGCCCGGACACCGCCACCCGGGACCTGCTGGTCAGCCGCACCGGCGGGGACACCGACGAGACGATCCGGCTGGTCGCGCTGCGGATGCTGGTCGAGCACTTCGAGCGGGACACCGCACTGATCGAGCTGCTGGTCACCGCCGCCCGGCACGACCGGGACGCCGACGTACGGCTGCTCGCCGCCCGGGCGCTGACCGACGAGATCGGCGCCGAGGCCTCGGTCGGGGCGGCGCTCGGCGAACTGGCGCTGCGGGACCGGGACGCCCGGATCCGGCTGGTCGCCGCCCGGGCCCTGATCGAGCGGGTCGGGATGGATTCCGCCGTCTCCGAGGTGCTCGCCGGGCTCGCCCGGGACGACTCCGACGCGGCCGTCCGGCTCGCCGCCGTCAACGCCCTCGCCGACACCGTACGCCGGGATCCGGCCACCCGGGAGGTGGTGCTCGACCGGGCCCGGGACGACTCCGACGCGGAGGTGCGGCTCGCCGCGCTCCGGGCGCTGACCCGGGAGCCGCAACTGTCCGAACAGGTCTACCAGGTGCTGGTCGACCGGGCGCACCATGATCCGGACGCCGGCGTCTTCGCGCTCGCCGCCACGGCGGTGGTGGAGCGGGGCGCCTCCCGGGACGACGTGCACGACCTGCTCGCCGGGCGGGTGCACGGGGACAGCAACGCCCGGGTCCGGCTCGCCGCCGTACGCCTGCTGGTGCAGCGGGTCGGCGTCGACGCCGACGTCCGGGAGGCACTGCTGGAACGGATCCGGCACGACCCCGACGCCGAACTCGTGCACGAGGCCGCCGTCGAACTCGCCACCCGGCTCGGCACCGACGTGGAGCAGTGCGAGGTGCTGATGGCCCGGGCCACCGGAGAGGATCCGCAGATCCGCACCGTGGCGGTACGCATCCTCGGCGAGCACTACGGCGCCGACCGGGCGGTACGCGAGCTGCTGATCGAGCGGGCCGGCCACGACAAGGACGTGCAGGTACGCCGGGAGGTGCTGCGGGTGCTGGGTGAACGCCTCGCCGAGCATCCGGAGGTGCGTACCCTCTTCGTGGAGCGGCTGCGTGACCAGGACTGGTCGGTGCGCGCCGCCACCGTGCAGGCCCTCGGCACCCACTTCGGCGACGACCACCAGACCCGGGAACTGCTGACCGAACTGGCCCGGGACGACCCGGATCCGGGCTTCCGGCGCCGGGCCGGTCAGGTGCTCACCTGGCTGCCGGACGCGGACCCCGACCATCTGCCGGACGTACGGCGGTGAGCGGCGTGAGGTCAGTGAACCTTTTTCAACCTGAACCGCGCGGCGCCCTCGCACCGCGTCCAACCTTGCGGTCCTCCCGACCGCAAGGGGAGATTGAAAAAGGTTCAGTCGCCGACGAAGACGTACTCCGTCCGCTCGACCAGGTCCTTGGGCAGGTCGATGTGCTCGTTGCGGCTGCGGGTCTGTATCTGGTCCAGCACCGCAGGGCTGATCGAGACCTGGCTCAGGATCGTCCGGACGGCATGCTCGATCGGCAGGAAGCGCGAGCCGAGCACGGAGAAGGTCCGGTACGCGCTGAACGGCGCGGCGTGCGGGTTGAGCTTAACCACCGCCGGCATCTCGTCCCAGTCGTCCGGCCAGTCGTCGAGCTGGTAGGGATTGGTCACGCCCTCGCCCTCGTGCCGGAGCAGGCCCAGCCGCATGAGCTGCCAGACGGCCGCCAGGAACGGGCAGGACCAGCGCCGCTGGCCGTTCTCCTCGTAGTCCCACAGCTCGACGTCCATGAAGATGGAGTGCCGGTTCGCCGCGTTCTGCACCGGCGGCTGCCAGGCCCGGCCGGCGCTCATCGCCTGCCCGGGGCCGGAGACCGGCGACCGCTTGCCGTTGCAGAGCCAGCCGGTCTCCGTGGTCGGCGGGCGATCCCCGGTGGTCTCCGGGACCGGATCGGAGACGAGTTGGGTGAGCACCAGCTCGGCGAGCGGGATGTCGTCGGCCTGGGCGCAGCCGGCCTCCCGGGCGAAGTAGTCGATCACCAGCCCGGTGTCCTGCGCGGCCTCGCGTACCTGCTCCATCACCACCCGGGGCGTGCTGAACCGGGTGAAGTAGTCGTCGATCAGGAAACAGGTGCTGATCCGGGGCCGGCCGCTCGGCAGCCGGTCGGCGCAGGCCGCTCGGGCCGCCGCCGCCCAGGGCGCGACCCGGGCGAAGTGCCGGCGGAGCTGGTCGATACCGCCGGCGAACTCCTCGATGTAGAGGTGGCCCAGCTCGACGGAGAGGTGCGAGAGCGGAACGGACTCGACGCTGCGTCTGGCCGCCGTCTCCTCGAAGGTCACATCCGGTCTCATCACAGCATCTCCCAGGCCGCGTCGTCGACGATGAGTTTTGCCAGAGCCGAGAAGGCCTCCACGGTCTCCAGGTTTGCGATCTTGCGCGCGTACACGTCGTTGTCGGAGATGAGCTGCTCGCGCCATTGCAGCACCGGGTCGAGCGGCACGGAGCCGATCAGCATCGTCCGGCCGACCCGGTTGTTGCTGGCCAGCTCCAGCAGGTCCTGGTTGCACTCCCGGAGCCAGGCCACCTGCGCCGGCCGCAGCCCCTCCAACTCGGGCGAGTCGGGGTCGACCACGGCGGTACGCACGAACCGGAGCCGGTTGATCAGGTCCTCGTAGTCGTGTCCGGCCCGGGTACCGGCGTCCAGGATGCCCCGGGTGCCGTAGACCAGGCCCGAGGCGGCGAGGACGTGCTGCCGGGTCCAGCGGTGGAAGACCAGCCAGCGCGACCGTACCGACTTCAGCTCCGGCATGGCGGTGGCGGCCAGCACCATCTGGGTGGCGTACGACCTGCCGGCGCTCAGGTCGACGAGGCTGAGGTCGAACTCCTCTTCCAGCCGCAGGAAGAGCCGGGCACAGCGCTCGATCCGCTCCCGGGTGGCCGGGAACTCCCCGCCGCCGCTGTCGCCGGGCAGTAGCACCAGCCGGCCCGCGCCGGGCGGCCGGTTGCGCAGGCTGGGCCGGTCGGACTCGGTCCACACCTCGATCCGTTGCGGCTCGGCCAGGGCGCCGTCCAGATAGTCGTGCAGCCCACCGCGGGTGGTGCCGTGCACGGCAGAGTCGATGTTGAAGATCGCGCCGGCCGTCGGCGACCCGAAGTCGAAGTCGAGATAGCAGACGTCGCTGCCCTGCAACGCGCTCCGGTAGAGCATGTTGCTGCTGGTGACCGAGCGCCCGGTGCCGCCCTTGTCGGAGGCCGCGAAGATCAGCATTTCAGCCAGCCTCCGCGACGTCGCGCCGGGCCGCGTTCAACTCGTCCAACCGGCGCAGTACCGAGCTGGTCAGCGCCGCCGCCGTGCCGGGCCGCTCGTGCACGATCTCCCGGGCCCGCCGCAGGTTGACCCGGACCATCTGGAGGGTCTGCTGCATCTTCGGGCCCGCCTCCGCCGCGCCGGCCAGCAGCTCGACGTCGTAGAGGTGCTCGGCCTCGTTGAGCAGGTCCAGCGCGTGCATGGTGAGCCGGTCGCTGCGCAGTGGCGGCCGGCGCAGCACGCGTACGGTGGTGACCAGCGACTGCACCACCCGTTCGGTGTAATACCACGAGGGCTCGTCGTGGTATTCGCCGAACTGCTGGAACACCCGGGCCGGCTGGTCCCACAGGCTGCGGCCGGCGCCGCGTTCGAGGCGCCGGAGCACCAGATGATCCCAGACCAGGTCGGCCAGTTCCAGCATCCTGGCCCGCTGGTCGGCATCGCTGAGCAGGCCGGCGATGTACGCGGTGCGCTGCAACAGCAGCGCGGAGAACTCGGTCACCGCCCAGCGCAGCGTCGGCCCGCCGAGCTTGTCGCTGTTCTGCAGGGTCAGCCGTACGCCGGGAGAGTGCAGCGTGAGCGCCGGGTCCTGGTCGAACGGCCGGCGGGTGATCCGCGCCCGGTTGGCCAACTCCTCCAGCACCGCACCGACCCGGCTGAGATCGGCGTCGGCGCCGCGCTCGACCACCAGACCCTTGACCGCCAGTGAGGTCACCAGCAGGGTGTAGTAGTCGGTGGCGTCCCGGTCGGTGGTCCGCCAGGGGATGTCCTCCAGCGGCCAACGATGGCCGTCGCCGAAGGTGGCGACAGTGGCCCAGTAGCCTCGGGTCAGGTCCCACCGCAGTTGCAGCGCCCGGGACAGCCGCTGCTGTTCCTCGTTGAGCAGGCCGAGGATCCGGGTCCGCTCGGTGAAGAGTTCCTCGATCGCGTCGATCGCGATGACGGTGAAGTAGAGGTAGGGCTCCTCGGGCGCCACACCCGACGGCTGCTGGCCGACCGGCTCGGTCGTCTCGACCTCCGGCGCGTCCCGGACGATTCCCCAGGACCAGCCGCACTCGAAGAGCCGGTTCGGACTGTCCAGGTCGGCCACCTGGCCGGAACCGATCATGACCTCGCGGAAGCTCGCGATGGTCTGCCGCAGCCGGCGGCGCAACTGCGCCACGATCTGCCGCTGCGGCAGGTTGCTCTGGTTGAGGGTACGGACCAGCGCCTGGCCCTCGTCGGAATCGACGTCGAAGACGTTCACCGCGAAACTGCGCAGCAGACCCACCATGGCGGCGGTCAGCCGGGCGCTCGCCATGTTCTCCAGCTCGTCGATCTCCCGGAGGATCTCCTCGCGGCGTACCGCGGTGCGGAAGACCCGGGCGAAACCGATGGCGGACAGGGAGAGTGTGATCGACATGGCGAACGAGTCGACGATGTCGAGGTCGAGTTGCTGCTCGGACGGCTCGCCGCCGTCGGTCTGGAAATATGTCCGGCCGGAGAAGACCGGCGTCCCCGATTTGTCGGTGTAGCGCTGGTAATACTCGGTGAGCACCTGGATCAGCACCCGGGGAATCTGGGTGGCGGTGCCGAGCGGGCGCAGCGCCCTGATCATTTCCTCGGCGGTCTCGTCCGGACGGTCCAGTCCGAAGTCCGCCTGGGTGGCCGGCAGCAGGATGCAGAGCAACTGCTCGGCGTCACTGATCGAATTCGGCCCGTCTCGCCCGCCCCACTGCCACTTTCCGTCCTGCCAGCTCGACCGGACGGTGGCCGCCCAGATCTCCAGTAGCTCCTGACGGGGCTGGATCCTCATCTATCGTGCACCACCATCCGCGAAAAACACCGGCTAGGTCGAGCGGCACTCATGTTGTGCGTCGGGAAGACCTCGCGGCTCCCGCACGTGCCTCGATGATAGAGACGTGACCGACCGGCTGCGGTAGCCCCGGCTCCACGACCGGGCATGAATCAAAGGAAGACGCTGGTCACCGCCGCACTGGTCGGCCTCTCCACAGTGGTGCCACGTTTCACCGCGGCCACCCCCTTCGCATCTCGGGCCTATCCATCAATGATGGCGTACGCGTCAAGACGGGCGGAACACCTCGCTGGGCCGGTCACCAGGAACGTCGCACCTCAGTGGCGTCGGCGGTCCGGCTCAGCCGTGCCGGGCCGGGTCGGTGAGCTGCTGGCGTACCGCCCAGAGCGCCGCCTCGGTACGCGACGCCGAGCCGGTCTTGCGGAGCAGATTGGAGACGTGCACGGTGACCGTCCGTACCGAGATGCCGAGCGACCGGGCCACCTGCTTGTTGGACATGCCGGCGGCCAGACAGGACAGCACCTCGATCTCCCGGCCGGTCAGCTCGGCGGTCGGCGCCGGTGGCGGCTCGACGAGCAGCCGCAGGTTGACCGGCTCGGCGACGAGTTCCTCGGGTCGCCGCCCCCGCTCCGCGACCAGCAGTTCCACCAACCGGTACGGGTTGCCGCCGGTACGCCGCCACAGCGCCTCGACGACAGCCGGCGGCACCGGCAGTCCGGGATAGACCTGACCGAGCACGGCGGCCACCTCCGGCCGGCCCAGCGGACCGAGATGCTGCCGGATCGCACCCGGTGCTCCGGAGAGCCGGGCCAGGGTCGCCGTGACCAGTCGGGGCGACACCGCCTCCTCCGGTGGCCGGCTGCCCACCAGCAGCAGGGCCGGTAGATCCGGTGCGGTGGCCAGCTCGCCGACCAGGTTGAGGCTGGCCGGGTCGAGCGCGTGCAGATCCTCCACCACCAGTACCGCCGGCCCGGCACCGACCAGGGCCCGTACGGTGCGTACCGCGAGGCGTAGCAGAGCGTCCGGGGCGTACCGCTCCCGGGGCGCGTTCGGGTGCTGGGCCAGCCAGGCCAGCGCGTCGGGTGGCAACGGCAGCTCGGTGGTGTCCCGACCGCTGAGCGCGGCGGCGAGCCAGTCGTACGGGGCCGGGGTGTGCACCCGGGCGGTACCGGTGAGGATGGTCACCGGTCGGGGCGAGAGACCGTCGAGGGCGGCGCTGATCAGCAGGCTCTTGCCCACCCCGGCGGCGCCGGTGACCACCACGCAGCCGGTCCGGGGGCGGCCACCGGCGACCGTGGCCCAGGCGGAGGCGAACTCGGCCAGTTCGCCGGCACGCCCGACCATGGAGACCGGCATCATTCGTCCAACCCTACGCAGTACTGCGTAGTGACTTTGCCGTGGATCTCGGGGCAAGCTGCACGGTATGACCTTTGTCCTGCGCAGCCTGGCCATCAGCGACCCTGGCCTGGTCCGGCCGAACAACGAGGACGTGGCGTTCGCCGGGAGCCGCCTGATCGCCGTCGCCGACGGTATGGGGGGCGCGCCGGCCGGCGAGGTGGCCAGCGAAATCGCGATCAGCAGCCTGGCCCCGGTGGAGCGGTCCGCGCCCGACGCGGAACCGGTGACGGCCCTGCGGGACGCGATCGGTGCGGCCAACGCCCAGATCCGTGCGGTGACCGACGCCGACCAGGCCACCGAGGGGATGGGCACCACGGTCACCGCGATACTGCTCGCCGGCCGCCGGCTCGCGGTCGCGCACATCGGCGACTCCCGGGGCTATCTGCTGCGGGCCGGCAGGTTGTCGCAGATCACCAGGGACGACACCTTCGTCCAGTCGCTCGTCGACCAGGGCGGGCTGACTCCCGAGGAGGCCCGGCGGCATCCGCAGCGGTCCCTGGTCACCCGGGTGGTGCAGGGCGGCCACCTCGAACCGGCCACGGTCGCGCTGATCGCCCAGCCGGACGACCGGCTGCTGCTCTGCAGCGACGGCCTCTCCGACGTGGTCGACGACGACACCATCGCCGCGACGCTGGCCGGCTTCCCCGACCGCGAGGAGTGCGCGCGACAGTTGGTCAAGCTCGCCCACCAGGCGGGTGCCCCGGACAACGTGACGCTGGTGGTGGCGGACGTGACCGCCGAGTGAACCTCCTTCGACCTCCCCTCGCGGTCCGTCGCGGCCACGGATGGAAGTCGGGGGTGCCCGCAGCGCACCGTTCAGGTTGAATAATTGCCCCATCACATGGCCGACCCGGCCGCGATCGGCCCGGGCGGGAGGGGGCGGCGCGGTGGCCCTGATCGACCTCGGCGAGGAGCGTTACGACGCGCCGGCCGGCCCGGTCCCGCCCCGTCGGGTGCGCCGGCAGCGGCTCCGGACGACCGCGCTGGTGCTGGCCGGTGCGCTGGTGCTCGGCGCGGGCGGTGCGGCACCACCCGTGGCGCCGCTGCTGACCGAGCTGTACCGGGCGCCGCTGGACGCCGGCGGCGACTTCACGCTGACCGGTGACCGGCTCTTTGTCACCGAGCCACTCGGCGGCGGCGGACACCAGGTCAGCGCGTACGACCTGGTGCGGGGGCGGCAGCTCTGGAGCGGCACGTACCGGATCGAGCAGCAGGTGGGGCTCTATCCGCACGGCGGGCTGCTGATGGTGGTGGAGGAGGGTCGGCCGCAGAACCGACCCTTCCAGACCCTCGTCCTGGACGCCGGCACCGGGCAGACGCGTCTGTCGGTGCAGTCCCATCTGACCGTGCTGCCCGAGGAGCGGGTCGCGCTGGTCGTCGAGGAGGTCTTCCCAGCGGGCTCGCGGGTCGATCCGGACAACCCGCCGCCGGTGACCACCATGATCTACCGCGGGTCCGGGGGTGGCGGCATGTACACGGCGCCGCCGCTCGGGGAGACCGGCCGGGTGATCGACCTCGACACCGGCCGGGACCTGTGGACCTCACCGCTGGTCGCCGGCATCGCCACCGTACCGGCCGCCGCCGGGCGGCCCACCGCCCTGCTGGCCGGGCACTGGGACGGCCGGCTCGAGCTGCGGGACCTTCGCACCGGAGCGGTCCGGCAGCGGATCGACCCGGCGGCCAGCCCGCCCCGGTACGCGGAGGTGACCGGCGACTCGCTGCTGGTGCGGTTCGAGTCGCAGGTCGCCGTCTATTCGGCAGATCTCCGGCAGCGTCGATGGATCCGGGCGATGCCGGCGGACCAGGGGTCCGTCAACGTGTGCGGACCGATGCTGTGCCTGGACCGCCACGACCCGGTGGCCGTCGAGGGGCTCGATCCGCTCACCGGCGACACCGTGTGGCGGTTCACCGATCAGGTGTGGCTGACCCCGCACGGCGTCCACCTCGTGGAGTACGGCCTGGACGGCACCATCCGCCGGGCGGTGGACCCGCGCACCGGGCGTACCGTGCTGGACCTCACCGGGTGGACCGAGGCCAACGGCTTTTCCTCGACCGATCCGCTGCTGCTGCTGCGCCGGACCCGCAGCGGCCTCCGCACCTGGCTGGGCCTGCTCGATCCGGAGGGTACGGCGGTCCGCCCGCTGGACCCGCTGCCCTTCGCGCTCTCCTCCTGCCAGGTGACGACCGGCGCGTTCGCCTGCCGCACCCAGTTCGGCGACGTACGGGTCTGGCGGTTCCCGCCGCAGCCGACTCCGGCGGAGTGAGCGGCGGCCACCGGAAGCGCCGGATTGGTCCCGCGCCGGCGGCTCCGCTCGGTAATCTCGACATATGGTGCAAACCATTCCGGGTACCGGCCTTCCCGAGCCGCCGCACCGGTCGCCGGTACGGCTTTCCGTCAACGGCAGACCGCACGAACTCGACCTCGACAACCGGACCACCCTGCTCGACACGCTCCGCGAACACCTGGGGCTGATCGGCGCGAAGAAGGGCTGCGACCACGGCCAGTGCGGCTCCTGCACGGTGCTGCTCGACGGCCGGCGGGTAAAAAGCTGCCTGGTCTTCGCCGTCGCCGCGGACGGCGCCGACCTGGTCAGCGTGGAGGGACTGGCCGAGGACGGGCAACTGCACCCGTTGCAGAGCTGCTTCGTCGCGCACGACGCCTTCCAGTGCGGCTACTGCACCTCCGGCCAGCTCTGCTCCGCCCTCGGCATGCTCGACGAGGTACGCCGGGGCTGGCCGAGCGAGGTCACCGCCGACCTGGCCGCCGGCCCGGACGGACTCACCGACCCGGAGATCCGGGAGCGGATGAGCGGCAACATCTGCCGCTGCGCGGCGTACCCGCACATCGTCTCGGCGGTCCGGGAGGCCGCGGCGGCCGAGGGCGTCCGATGAGGAGCTTCCGGTACGAGCGGAGCACCGACCCGGGCCGGGCGGTGGCCCTGGTGGCCGGCGAGCCGGACGCGGCGTACCTCGGTGGGGGCACCAACCTGGTCGACCTGATGAAGCTGGGGGTGGCCCGGCCCGGACTGCTGGTCGACGTCACCCGGCTGCCGCTGGACTCGGTCGAGTCGCTGCCGGACGGCGGGCTCCGGATCGGCGCCACGGTCCGCAACAGCGACCTGGCCGCGCACCCGACGGTTCGCCGGGAGTTCCCGATGCTGGCCCGGGCGCTGCTGGCCGGGGCGAGCGGACAGCTACGCAACATGGCGACCGTCGGCGGCAACCTGCTGCAACGCACCCGCTGCTACTACTTCCAGGACGTCAGCCGGCCGTGCAACAAGCGCGAGCCCGGAGCCGGCTGCTCGGCGCTGGAGGGACAGAACCGGGAACTCGCCATCCTCGGCTGGTCACCGCAGTGCGTCGCCACCCACCCCTCGGACATGGCGGTCGCGCTGGTCGCCCTCGACGCAGTGGTGGAGGTGCTGGAGCCGGGCGGCGCCCGGGACATCCCGCTGGCCGAGTTCCACCGGCTGCCCGGCGAGCGGCCGGACCAGGAGACGACGCTGGCCCCCGGCGGGCTGGTCACGGCGGTACGGATCCCGGCGCTGCCGTTCGCGCGCCGCTCGGCGTACCGGAAGGCGCGGGACCGGGCCTCGTTCGCCTTCGCCACCGGCTCGGTCGCGGCCGCGATCGACCTGGACGGGAGGCTGGTAAGGGACGTCCGGCTGGGCTGGGGCGCGGTCGCGCACCGGCCCTGGCGGCCCCGGCTGGCCGAGGCGGCGCTGCGCGGGCAGCCGGCGACCGAGGAGACCTTCCGGCTCGCCGCCGAGGAGGAACTCGCCGCCGCCCGGCCGCTGGCGCACAACGCCTTCAAGGTCCCGCTGATCCGCAACCTGACCGTGCGGACCCTGATGGAGCTGGTCGAGCAACCGGCGGACCCGGCGAGCGGGTCCGCCGAGGTGTACCGGTGAACGCGCCGACCACCGCCGTCGGCCAGGCGCACCCCCGGCTGGAGGGCCGGGAGAAGGTCACCGGCACCGCCCGGTACGCGGTGGAGCACCCGGCGAACGGGCTGGCGTACGGCTGGGCGGTGCAGGCCAGCGTGGCGAAGGGGCGGATCATCCGGATCGACACCACCGCGGCGATGCGCGAGCCGGGGATGCTGGCGGTGTTGACCCACGAGACGGCGCCCCGGCTGAACCCGGCGCAGAGCCCGGAACTGCTGCTGCTCCAGCAGCCCCGGGTGCGCTACCGGGGCGAGATCGTGGCGCTGGTGGTGGCCGAGTCGCTGGAGGCGGCCCGGGAGGGTGCCCAACTGGTCCGGATCGACTACGACACCGAGCCGCACAGCAGCGTACTGACCGAGCGGCATCCGAGCCTCTACAAGCCGGAGCACGTCAACCCGGCGTACCCCACCGACACCTGCGTGGGCGACTTCGACAGCGGCTACGAGGCGGCCGAGGTGCGGCTCGACCAGACGTACCGGACGCCGGCGTACCACAACAACCCGATGGAGCCGCACGCCGCCACGGCGTCCTGGGCCGACGGCCGGCTGCTGGTGCACGACTCCAGCCAGGGCAGCAGGGACGTCCAGGCCGCCCTCGGCCGACTCTTCGAGCTGCCCGCCGGGACGATCCGGGTCGCCGCCGAGCACGTCGGCGGCGGCTTCGGCAGCAAGGGCTCGCCCCGGTGCACGCCGGTGCTGGCCGCGATGGCCGCCCGGCAGGTCGGCCGGCCGGTGCGGCTGGCGCTGACCCGGCAGCAGATCTTCGGCCCGGTCGGCTACCGCACCCCGGTCATCCAGCGGATCCGGCTCGGCGCCGACGCCGACGGCCGGCTCGCGGCGATCTGCCACGACGCGATCAGCCAGAGTTCCACCATCGAGGAGTTCGCCGAGCAGACCGCCGTACTCACCCGGGCGCTCTACGCGGCGCCGCACCGCCGGACGACGCACCGGCTGGCCCGGCTGGACGTGCCGACGCCGTCCTGGATGCGCGCCCCCGGCGAGTGCCCGGGATCGTTCGCGCTGGAGTGTGCGATGGACGAGCTGGCGGTGGCCTGCGGGGTCGACCCGGTCGAGCTGCGGCTGCGCAACGACACCGAGGTCGATCCGGAGGAGGGTGTCCCGTTCAGCAGCCGCAACCTGGCGGCCTGCCTGCGGGACGGAGCCCGGCGGTTCGGCTGGGCGGACCGCGATCCCGCTGCGGGGGTACGCCGGCAGGGCCGGTGGCTGGTCGGCACCGGCATGGCCAGCGCGATCTATCCGGCCCGGACCCCGGGCGCGTCCGCCGAGGCGGCGGCCGGCCCGGACGGGACGTACCAGGTGCGGATCAACGCCACCGACATCGGTACCGGCGCCCGGACCGCGCTGTGGCAGATCGCCGTGGACGCCCTCGGGGTGCCCGGCGACCGGGTCGCGATCCGCATCGGTGACAGCGACCTTCCCCCGGCGTACGTCGCCGGCGGCTCGACCGGCACCGCCGGCTGGGGCCTGGCGGTGGACCGGGCCTGCCGGAGCCTGCGCCGGCAGCTCGACGAGCGGTACGGCGGCAGCGCCCCGCCCGACGGCCTCTCGGCACGTGTCCACACCGCCGAGGAGACCGCCGCACTCCCCCGCGCCCCCCGGTACTCCTTCGGCGCGCACTTCGTCGAGGCCCGGGTGAACGTCGACTCCGGCGAGATCCGGGTCCCCCGGATGCTCGGGGTCTTCGCCGTCGGCCGGGTGGTGAACCCGACCACCGCCCGGTCCCAGTTGATCGGCGGAATGACCATGGGGATCTCCATGGCGCTGCACGAGGAGGGGCTGCTCGACCAGCGGTTCGGTGACTGGGTGAACCGGGACCTCGCCACCTACCACGTCACCGCCTGCGCGGACGTGGAGCGGATCGAGGCGTACTGGGTTCCGGACGAGGACCGGGGGAACCCGCTCGGCATCAAGGGGCTGGGCGAGATCGGCATCGTCGGCTCGGCGGCGGCCGTCGCCAACGCGGTCCACCACGCGACCGGGCTGCGGCTGCGTACCCTGCCGATCCAGCTCGACAAGCTGGTGGACCGGCTGCCCCTCGGCTGACGACAGCACCGGCGAGCAGCGGCGGCCCCGGGCAGGGGCCCGGCCAGACCCCGGGCGGGCGGCTCCGATCAGCCCAGGGCCGGCGGGCAGCAGCTCCGGTCGGATCCGACTCCGATCAGACCCGGGCGGGGGCCGGGCGGGGTCGCTCCGGCACCGGCACCGGTCCGGCGGCGGCGACCCGGCCGAGCAGCACCGCCATCACCACGCTGGGCAGGATCAGGAAGATGTGGTCCACCGGAAACTCACCCCGGACCACGTAGTGGAACAGCGACGTGGTGAAGACGCCCGCCGCCCAGCCGAACGTGAAGATCATCGCTGGTACGGCCGCCCGGCGGGGCAGCAGCGACGACCCCAGCGCGAAGACCATCACCAGCAGGTCGGGTACCAGGAACGGGTTGTCCGACCGGAGCGCGTCCGAGGTCGCGAAGTACCAGACCATCGCCACCGTCAACGCGGCGGCGGCACCCCGGGCCACCCACACAGTGTCCAGCCTTCCGACAAGCGGACCAGCCATCGTGTCATCCCCTCCGGAATCCGTTACCGATGGCGACGAGTCTGCGTCTGCGCGGCACCCGGCGGAAGCGAGCCAGTACGCCCCGCGCACCGGGCCGGCCGTACCCGGCGGGTGCGGCTACCCGCACCTCGGCCGGGCGCGACGGCGGGTCGGGCGCGCGGTCAGCCGTTGAGATAGCGCAGCACGGCGAGTACCCGGCGGTGGTCGTCGGGCGAGGCGGGCAGGGCCAGCTTGGCGAAGATGTTCGTACAGTGTTTCTCCACGGTCCGCTCGGCGATGTCGAGCCGTTCCGCGATCGCCTGGTTGGTCCGCCCCTCGGCCATCAGGGCGAGGACGCCACGCTCCCGGTCGCTCAGCCCGCGCAGCGGGTCGTCGTCGCGGTCCCGCCGCCCGACGAGCTGGTCGATGACGACCGGGTCGAACGCCGTGCCGCCGGCACCGACCCGCCGGACCGCCGCGGCGAACTCCGCCAGGTCGGAAACCCGGTCCTTGAGCAGGTAGCCGACTCCGCGCGCACCGCCGTCGAGCAGTTCGACGGTGTAGCTGACCCGGACGTACTGCGAGAGCACCAGCACCCCGGTCGCCGGATGGCGGCGGCGGATCTCCCGGGCCGCCCGCAACCCCTCGTCGGTACGCGTCGGCGGCAGCCGGATGTCGACGACGGCCACCTCCGGTCGGTGCCGCGCCACCTCGGCCAGCAGCGCGGTCGCGTCCTCGACACCGCAGACCACGGTGAGACCCGCCTCGGTGAGCAGCCGGACCAGTCCCTCCCGCAACAGGGTGTTGTCCTCGGCCAGCGCTACCCGCACGGCAGCACCGCCCGGATCCGGGTACCGCCGCCGGCCGGGCTCGCCAGCTCGAAGGAGCCGCCGACGACCGCGACCCGGTCGGCCAGCCCGCGCAGCCCGGACCCGCCCGCCGGATCCGCGCCGCCCCGGCCGTCGTCCCCGATCTCCAGCACCAGCCGCCCGTCGCGCCGCCCGATCCGCAGTTCGGCCGATGCCGCGGCCGCGTGCTTGGTGATGTTCGCCAGCGCCTCGGCGACCACGTAGTAGGCGGTCGTCTCCACCTCTGCCGGCAACCGGTCGGGGATGTCGTCCGGCAGCCGCAGCGGTACCGGCGAGAGTGCCGCCAGCTCGCGTACCGCACCGGCCAGGCCGCGCTCGGTCAGCAGCGGCGGATGCAGTCCCTGGGTCAGCGCCCGCAGCTCGGCGAGGATCGCCAGCGTCCCGCTGCGCGCCTCGGCGATCAGCCCGGCGGCCCGCTCCGGGTCGGTGGGCAGCGCCGACCCGGCCAGTCCCAGCGTCAGCGGGATCGCCAGCAACCGCTGCTGTACGCCGTCGTGCAGGTCCCGCTCCAGCCGTCGCCGTTCCGCCTCGCCCGCACGCAGCAGCGCCAGCCGGGAGTCGGCGAGCTGCCGGACCCGGGCCCGCAGGTCGGCGGTGAGCCGCTCGTTCTCCAGCGCCAGCCCCGCCGCCGCACAGGTGGCCTCGATCAACTCCGGCTCCTCCGCCAACGCCCGGTCGTGCACGAGTATCGCGACCGGCTCCCCGGCACGGTCGATCCGGGTCACTGCCCGGTCCGTCGCCTCCTCCTCCGGCGGCGTCACCGTACGACCCTCGATGTCGACGTAGCGACCGGACTCCGGTGTCCAGTAGCCGATCCGCAGGGTCGGATCGTGCAGGGCCCGGGACAGCGTCTCCGCGATGCCCCCGGTACGCGGTGCGGCGTGCAGCCGGACGACCAGGTCCGCCACCCCGCCCCGGTCGACGCGACGACGCAGCAGCCCGGCCAGGTATCCCAGCGGCACCGCCAGCAGCCCGAGGTGCAGCCCGACGGTGAGTACCGCGACGTCCCGGCCGGCGATCGTCGCCGGCTTCACGACCACGAACATCGCCACCGCCAGCACTGCGGCGCCGAACATCGGGTTGAGGTAGCGGCGCCGGGTGGTACTGCTCCGGCGCCAGCGCAGGAGTTGCAGGCCGACCACCGCCGAGCCGCCCAGCAGTACCCCGACGATCGCGATCCCGCCCGCGCCGCCGGCCGGCTCGGCCGTACCGGCCAACTCGGCTCCGCCGGTCGTCCCGGCCGCGCCGCTCGCGGTCCCGGTTCGCAGCGCGGTCAGCGCACCGACCACGGCGACGCCCAGATAGGTCGACCCCACCACCAGGCGCGGTGCCGGCGTCGCCAGCCGCCCGGACGGGAAGGCCACCACCAGGTGAGCGAGCACGGCGGCCCAGAGTCCGGCGCGTACCACGGCGAGACCGTCGGGCAGCGACAGCGGAGCGGGAAGTTTGCCGAGCCACCACGCCAGGCCGACGGCGACCAGCAGCGGACCGGTCCGGTTGCCCGGGCGGGCCCGCCAACCGACCAGGCCCGCCAGCACGAAGCTGAGGCCCACGCCGATCGCGACCGCCAGCAGCGCACTACCTCCGGACCCGGGGTTGCCGTACCTCGGCGGTACCGGTCACCGGCCGAGGGGTAGCAGGGTCGTCTGCGGTGGGCCGCCTGGGATTCGAACCCAGAACCCGCGGATTAAAAGTCCGCTGCTCTGCCGATTGAGCTAACAGCCCGCTAGCCCGTACAGAGTACCGGACGGTGCCCGGTCTGCCCCGGGGATAACCGGCCGGGGGG
>NZ_JAWQRR010000057.1:0-34132 GCF_033446045.1 Plantactinospora sp. KLBMP9567
CACCGGAAGCCGGCGCTTCCGGTGACACCCCGCACTTTCCCCGGACTAGGGGTTGACGGTGATGGTGAAGGTGGACGTGGTGTTCCGGATGTCCTGGTAGTTGTTGCTCAGCCGGAGGTTGTTGAAGACCGCCGTACCGCGCGCCGGGCCCTGACCGGCCTCGGGCATCTCGTTCGCCCAGATGCCGAACCCGGACTTGGCGTCGTACGCGTCGCCGCTGCGTTGCGCTCCGCTGATGGAAATATTGGTGAATACGGTGTCGGTGACCGGGAACTGTGGCTGACCGCCCACGTAGTTCGTCTGGAACATGATGCCGTGATAGGTCGGGTCCACGATGTCGACGTCACTGACCCGGATTCCGCGCATCTCCTTCGATGCGGAGAACACCCATATTCCGGGGAATGTCTGCGCGCCCCAGAAGTGGCCGCCGGACCGGACTATCGACGCGTTCTCCACCCGGGTGATTCCCGGCCCGAACCCGACGAACGGATAGCCGAAGTCGAGCGAGCTGATGGTGATCCCGGAGTAGACGAGCTGGTCGGCGATGTACATGTTGCGGAAGGTGTTGTCCTGCCCGCCGTACACGGCGACCCCGGCGGCCCGCCAGGTCAACGTCGCCGTCAGGTTCTCGAAGACGTTGCCGGTGTTCGCCCCGCCACCGGCGTCGGTCGCCGAGAAGAGCGCGAAGGCGTCGTCGCCGTTGCCGCGCCCCTCGACGTTACTGACCAGGTTGTTCGTGCTGCCGTTGGTCATGTTGACCGCGTCGGCGAAGGTGTTGCGGATCCGCGAGTTCTTGATGGTGACGTTGCTGACGTGTACGCCCCAGAACATGCAGACGGTGTGCTCGACCCAGACGTTGTCGAAGGTCAGGTTGGAGACGTTCTGCAACTCGCCCCAGACCTTGCCGGGGCCGTCGATCCGGGACGTGTAGTTGCCGAAGAAGGCGAGGTGCTCGAAGGAGGAGCCGTTCGCCGTACCCTCGACCCGGAACCCGGCGTCGGTGTTCTCCTGGCCGGGTGGTGTCTGGAACCGGGTGTACCACATGCCGGCGCCGACCACCTTTACCGCCTTGCCGTACACCTGGAACTTGTTCGAGGTGCTGTAGGTGCCGGCGGGCAGGTAGACGCCGACCAGGTTGCCGGTGGTGTCCATCCGGACCCGGTCCAGCGCGTTCTGCACGTCGGAGTGGCTGGTGCCGGCCGGCGTGGTGTAGCGGGCCGGGTCCGGGTTCGCCCTCGGCGCGACCTGCTCGGTGTTGACGAAGTCGATCGCGTACGTCGTGCTGTTGGCCGGGTCCTTCTGCAACCTGATCCGGCTGCCGGCCGGGATCGACGAGTTGAGCAGCACGTTCGCCTCGTCGTAGATGTGCCGGGGACCGCCCGAGCCGGGCGAGTTGTTCGGGCTCGCCTCGGCCCCGTAGAGCCAGGCGTACCGGCTGGTCAGCTCGATGGCCTTGTGGAACGTGCCGTCGACGTAGATGTTCAGTGTCGAGTTGGCGCCGCCGCCACCCGGGGCGTCCGGCATGGAGAAGCGGGTGACCAGGGTGTTGGTCGGGGCCCGGGTGGTCCACTCGACGTAGGCGCCGGTGCTGTTCAGGGTCACCGCGCGCCGGCCGGACGCCTCGCCGGCGAGGTCGCCAACGGTCCGGTTCGGCCCGACGATCGCCGCGCCGCCGCCGAGCGTGCCGTCCTCGGCCTCGTACATCTCGTACGGCATGTTGGCGCCGCGCCCGACGAAGAACGGGGTGTCGCTGGTGTTGTTGCCCTGCTTCACCGGCAGTTCGTTGGCGTCGGCGGCGAGCACGGTCCGGACCGTGTACCGGCCGTTGGCCGCGGTCCAGGTGCCGAGGTTCACCGGCGCGGTGCTGGCCCCGGCCGCGATGGTCCCGCTGTACGAGCCGGTGAGGGTGCGTACCGCCGTGCCGCTGGCGTTCAGCACGGTCACCGTGATGCCGTGCGCCCCGCCGGCCGAGGCGCTGGTGCCCTGGTTGCGGATCGCCACCGCGAAGGTGACCGTCTGGCCGTTCGCCGGGGTGCTCGGCGACCAGCTCGGAATCGCCACCAGGTCCGAGCTGGCCACCGGGGCGACGGTCAGTGATGACGGGTTGGTGAGGCTGTTGTTGGTCTCGCTCTGCTCGACGACCGAGTTGGACTCGTCGACCTTGGCGGTCAACTGGTAGGTGCCGGCGTTGCGCGGTCCCGCGTTCGCGGTGACGGTACTGCTGGCTCCGGCGGCGAGCCCGCCGACGGTGGCGGTGCCGACCAGGGTCGTACCCAGGTAGAAGTTGACGTTCGTGGCACCGGAGGCGGCGGTGCCGGCGTTGCGGACCGTGGCCGAGACGGTGATCGCGGTGGTCTCGACCGGCGCGGCCGGGCTCCAGGTGGCGGCGGTGACCGTCAGGTCCGGGTTCGGCGCCGGTACCCCGAAGACCTGGAACTCGGCGACCTGGCCGGCCGGCGCCCCGCTGTTCGAGGTGATCGACAGCCGGATGTCGGCGACGTTGCCGCTGACCGGGATGGTCACACTGTTGCCGCTGGCCGGGTTGAAGTTGTAGACCGTTGCCGCCGACAGGCTGCCGAACGACGAACCGCTCTGCTCGCGGCCGAGCACCGCGATGGTCTGGGTGCGCGGGCCCCAGGCCGGATCCGGGTTCAGCCGGACCACCACCGAGCTGACCGTGGCGTTCGCGCCGAGCTGCACGGTGAGCACGCTCGGGTACGCCCCGCCGGCCCCCTCCCAGTACGTCGCCACGTTGTCGTCGTTGGCGTTGGCGGCGACGAAGGTGTGCACGGTCGACGAGGCGGTGATCGGCTTGCCGACCGCCAGGTTCGTCCCGGCCGGCGGGTTACCGGTGCCGTTGCGGGTCACCGTGTTGCTGTTCGGCGACACGTTGCCGGCGGCGTCCCGGGCCCGTACGTAGTACGAGACCGTCGCGCTGGTCGGCTGGTTGTCGGTGTACGTCAGCACGTTGCCGAGGTTGGCCCGCAGTGCGCCGTTGGCGTAGACGTCGTACCCGACGACGCCGACGTTGTCGCCGGCGGCGTTCCAGGTCAGCCGGATCTGCCCGCTGGCCGGCTGGGTGTAGGCCAGGTTGGTCGGCGCGGTCGGGGCCTGCCCGTCCGGGCCGCCGGTCGGGCCGTGCACCTCGAGCTCGGAGAGCTGACCGGCCGGCCAGCCGTTGTTGGCGGTGATGTGCAGCCGCAGGTAGCGGGTGTTGGTGGTCGGCAGGTTGACGGTGACGGTGTTGCCGCTGGCCGGGTTGAAGGTGTAGCCGGTGGCGGCGACGAGGGTGCTGAACGTGCTGCCGTTGCTGCTGTTCTGCACGGCGAGGGTCTGGGTGCGGGCGCCCCAGCCGGGCGGCAGTTTGAGCACGAGCCGGTTCACGTCGGTGGCCGCGCCCAGGTCCGCCTGGATCCACTGCGGAAACGCGTTGTTGGCGCTCTCCCAGTAGGTTCCCTGGTTGCCGTCGCCCGCGTTGCCCGCCGGGTATTCGGGGTGCGAGCTGCTGGCGCTGACGGTGGCGGCGACCGCGACCTCGGCCAGCTGCGGGCCGGTGTCGGGACGGGCGGAGGCCGGGTTCGGGAAGAGCGATCCGGCGGCCACGAGTAGTCCGGTGGTGAGCGTCGCCGCGATCAGGCGGGGTCTTGGTGGTAGCTGTCTCATCGTCTTCCTTGGCGCTCGTCGGAACCGACCGGAGGTGCTGCGAGCGACCGGGCCTGGTCGGCGGCTGGCCCGGCTGCCGCCCGCCGCCGAAGGCGAGCGGTGGCGCCGTCCGTCCGCCTGTCCACCGCCGCCGCGACCCCGCCGAGGGTCGATCCCCCGAGGCAGCCGGGGAAGGAACACAGAGAACGCCTGTCCAGAAATTCCGGGGAGTAGAAAGCTATTGAGCAACTACCGACCCGAAACTTGCGTGGTGTCGTCGTAATGTTGCAGACGTGCTACGGATGCGTCAACACCCCGGGCCGATCCGTCCGGATCGATGTGGCAGAGTAGGGCGATTTATCCGGATCGATTCTTATGTGCGGGCACACGTGCCGGTGCAGGCTGCGCGGTTGCTGGGTGCGGTCGCTGGGGGTGCGGTCGGTCTTCGGCCGTATCCGGCCGGGGTTACCGGCCGGCGAGCCGGGTCAACCGAGCCGGCTGCTGTGCGCGGCGAGGAGCGCCCGCAGCGGTGCCGGGTCGGCCCCGGCCAACCCGCGCTTCGGCAGCACCAGTACGGCCGCGCCCCGGCCCCGTGACGCGAGCAGGACGAAGGAGCGGTCCGTCTCGACGTGCAGCGGGTGCATCGACCAGCCGCTGTGCATCTCCCCGCTGACGTTCCGCACCCGTACGCCGCCCTCGTCCACGGTGGCGGTCATCGGTTGGGTCAGCGCCGGGTTCGCCCGGACGAGCAGCCGCACGTTCAGCCGGTAGATCAGCCGGGGATCGCGGACGAACCGGCGCAACAGGAAGTCGAGTCCGGTCATGATCGGCATCAGTACGACCAGCAGGGCGAGGACCGCCAGTGCCACGATCGTCGAGAACTCCCCGGTCAACGCGGCCTTGACGAGGACGGCCGCCACGACCACCGGCGTCAGGATGGTGGTCGGCCAGCGCAGGTACCAGGGTTGGCGGAAGTGCCGGGACTGTGCGGAGAATCCGTCGAGCAGGTCGTCACCGGTCAGCGTGTAGTGCAGTGTCATGCCGCCCGTCGTGACGCTCTCCGAGGCCATGGCGGTGCAGCCTACCCGCCGGGTGATCGGTGCCGGGCGCAGTGGTGGCAGCAGCAGCGGAGCAGTGGTGGCAGCAGTACGGATTACGACAGGGTTGCCGCCTGAGCCTCGGTCCATTCGTTGACGCGTACGGACGACGCGGTTATCTCGGCACCGACCGCCTCCGCCCCCTCGCGGCGGCCGTCGTCGACGACCGAGGTGAAGAAGAGGGCCGGGCCGGCGTAACCCGCCTGACGCAGCGCCCGGAGCCCGTCGAACCCGGTGTACTCGTCATCGGCCCGGCCGAGGTCCGAGATCAGCGCGTTCGGCTGGAACAGCGGCAGCAGGTCCATCGCCTGCCGGGTGCCGGTACTGGTCCGCACCTGGGCGCCCCGGGCAGCCAGGCTGTTGATCATCAGCTCGTTGTCGGCCGGGGAGTCGTCGATCCAGAGCAGTCGAAGTCCCTCGTACCTCGACCCGTCGACGGCGGAGGTGTCGATCGGGGTGGGAGTGGTGCTCAGTGGACGTCGGCGCAGCCGGTGTTGCAGCCGCAGCCGCTCCTCCTCCGGACCGAGGTCGCGGATCAGCATCCGGCAGTCCTCGTTGCCGGCCAGCAGCCGCCACGCCTCCGGTACCCGGCCCTCGAGCTGCCCCAGAGCCCGTTCCCACACCTCGATCGGATCGTCCTCCGAGGGTTGCAGGACGCCGTACGACGCCAGGTGGTGCCGCCCGGTCTCGACGTCCTCGTCCGACGGCTGCCGGCCGTGGTTCAGCAGCCAGTACCGGGCCGACCGGTACGCGAGCAGGTCGCCGACAGTGTCACCGGTGGTACGCAGGATCTCCCGGTAGAGGTCGGGATACAGGTGTTGCAGGAGGACGGACTTCATCAGGCCGTCGGCGCCGAACTCCCGCCAGCGCGGGTCGAGCTGGTATTCGGCGACGAAGCTGTTCAGCAGGCGCTTCACCCGGCGCGGATTGCCGGCGCACTGCCGCCCGATCAGTGCGACCAGCGGTTCGGTCAGCAGGTGCCCGGTCCCCGACCTGGCCGCGTACCCCTGGATCATGGTCGCCACGGTCGCCTCCGGCGCCACCGGGATCTGGTAGCTGACCTGGACGATCTTCTCCAGGTATTCCCGGACGTGGCTGCCGGTCTCCGCGCCCGGCAGCGAGATGCGGGACAGCACGGAGAGGTCGCAGCCGAGCACGAAGGCGATGCCGGGCAGGTCGAGGTAGAGCTTGATGGCTTCGCAGATCTCGATCGCGGTCGTCTCGCCGCAGCGGTCCAGGTCGTCGACGAAGACCACGATGGTGTGCCGGGGCTGGCCGGTCTGCTCGTCGACCCAGGCGCCGAGCGACTGGGCCAGCAGGTCGCGGGCCTGCTCCCGGGCCCTGGCGTCGACCGACATCTGGGCCCAGAGCTGGTCGAGCGCCCGGTCGAGCCGGAAGAACGACGCGGCGACGCCGGCGCCGATCCGGAGCGAGCCGCCGAGCACCTCGTTGTCGCGGAGCTGCCGGAACGCCCGCCGCACCACGTTGCGGTCCAGCTTGCCGAGCACCAGCTTGAGCATCCCGGTCAGCGCGCTCACCCCGCTGGCGGTCCAGGCGTTGAACCACACCGTTTCCACGTCCGGGCGCCGGGCGAGATTGTCGGAGAGCTGTTTCATCAGGGTGCTCTTGCCGGTACCCCAGCGGCCGTCGACGGCGAGCACGAACGGGGTACTGGCGCGGGAGCCGTAGATGAGGTTCGCGAGTTCACCGGCGACCATCGAGGTGCCGAGGAGGTCGGCGAGTTCGTCCTCGACCGGGAGGTCGTTCAGCAGGACGAATTCGCCCTCGTCGACGGCAACCATGCCGAGCAGTGTAGGACCCGTTCCGCGTCCGCTCGGATCTCCCGGGAGCTGACGCTGTCAGTCAGCGCGGTCGAGGGCGTTCGCGCGGGCCACGGCGTACCGTTCGCGGATCGCCGGCACGGCGTCCGCCTCGTACGTCTGCACCTGCCCGACCGTCCACGACGGCGGTCGCTGCCCGCCCGACAACACCCAGGCCGCCTGGCGGGCGGCGCCGTCGGCGACGTACTCCCGCAGCGGTGGGACGAGCACGGGGAGGCCGAAGACCGTGGGCGCGATCCGGCGTACCGCCTCCGAGCGGGCGCCGCCGCCGACCAGGACGACCCGGTTGACCGTCGTGCCCTGTTCGATCATCGCGTCCAGCGAAGCCAGCCCCGGTGCGCCGGCCAGTCGCCAGGTCAGCCAGTCATGCGGCAGGCACACCGCGGCCGTACGGGCGGCGTTGTCCGGCTCCGCCGAGGCCTGACGCAGTCGTCCGGGGCGGGGTCGCCGGTGGTGGCAGCTAGCCGGCCGTCATGCTGACCCTGCCAGGGATACCCTTCGCGGAGGCTCCCAGCCGGCGGCCGGCGCCGGCACAGTGGTGGCATCAATCCTTTGCCACCGAAGGAGTCTCCCGTGCGGTACCGACTACTGGGCCGAAGCGGCCTGCGCGTCTCCGAACTGTTCCTCGGCGCGATGGGGCTCGCCTCGCCGACCGGCGGGGTCGCGCCGCTGCCGGCCGCCCGGGACATCCTCGACGCGTACCTCGACGCGGGGGGCAACGTCGTCGACACGGCGGTCAACTACGGCGACGGGGAGAGCGAGCGCATCCTCGGCGAGTTGCTGACCGGCCGGCGGGACCGGGTGGTGCTGGCAACCAAGTACACCGCGTCGCGGGACCGCACCGATCCGAACGGGTACGGCAACCACCGGAAGAACCTCCGGCTCTCCCTGGAGACCAGCCTTAAGCGGCTGCGTACCGACCACATCGACCTGTACTGGGCGCACGTCTGGGACCGGCACACCCCGATCGAGGAGATGATGCGGGCGCTGGACGACGCAGTCCAGGCCGGCAAGATCCTCTACGTCGGTATCTCCGACGCCCCGGCCTGGGTGGTCAGCCGGGCGAACACGCTTGCCGAGTGGCGCGGCTGGGCGCCGTTCGTGGGTCTCCAGGTGCCGTACAACCTGCTGGAACGGGACATCGAACGGGAGCTGCTGCCGATGGCGGAGGCGTTCGGGATGACCGTGGCGAGCTGGTCGCCGCTGGCACACGGACTGCTCTCCGGCCGGCACACCCGCCCCGGCGACAGTGCCACATCCCGGGCGGGGGAGGGGTTCGGCGCACTCGACGCCCGGGAGCAGGCAGCCGTACTGGCGGTGCAGGAGGTCGCCGACGAGCTGGGCGTGACCGCCGCGCAGGTTGCCATCGCCTGGGCCAGGGCCGGCTCCCGGGCCGTACACCCGATCTTCGGAGCCGGCACCGTGGCGCAGCTCAAGGAGAACCTCGGCGCGGTGGACGTGACGCTGCCGGCCGAGGCGGTGCGGCGGCTCTCTGCGGCGGTCGAGTTCACCGCCGGCTTCCCGGCCGACTTCATCGCGAGCTGCGAGGAGACCGAGTGGCTGGTCGGACCGAACGCCACCCGGCTCGACGCACGCTGACCCGCCGACGGGTGCGGTGTCCCGGGTACCCAGGCGAGGCAGCTCGACAGTCTGCGAGAGACCTGGTCCTTCCCCCGAATTGGTGGCTCCCGGTCACAGTGGGACGACATAGGCATTGACGAAGAAGTGCTCAACCCTGCCCCAGTGCAGGTGTCCGGCCTTGGCTTCGTCGCCCTGGCGGCCGAGCACGACGTGGACGTGAACCGCACCGTCCTTTACCTCGCCAGTCCCGGTCAACTCCATCGGCTCGCTGTACTCCGTGACGATGTCCTTCGAGTAGTCGTCGGCCGCCATCGTTGAGATTGCGCAGCCCTCGACGGCTCCGATCAGCGACACGACGGCGCCGTTCGCTACGCCACGTGCCTGAAGCTCGGCCGTCAGCGTTGCCATGACTTCCTGTCCAGGCTGGACGGAAACGAGGATCATCGGGGCCTCTCTGCTGTCGTGGTGATCGGGTCAGCGCCGGCCAGGAGTGCGGCCATGGTGCGTAGGTTCTCGGATGCGCTCTCGGTCCGCAGGGCATCGGCGACAGCCGCCCTCACTGGCTCGCGGCCGGCCGCGCTGGCCCGGTGTAGGAGCAGCGCGCTACACCACCGGGCCGCCGCGTCGCGAGGGTTGCGCAGCTCTTCGGCGAGCTTCAATGCCGCATCCGGCCCGGCAACGGCCGAGCCCTGGGCGAACTGCGTGGCGAGCACCCACGGCAGGCCGAGGACCCGGCTCGCGACCGCCGTCAGGTACAGCGCCCGCATTGCCTCGTCCGCCCGAAGCGCTGCGATCACCCGGTCGGCTGTCTCGGGTACCTCGACCTTCGCCAGGATGCCGGCCGCATTCACCCGCAGGACGTCCGTTGCGCCGCCCCGCATCCACCGACTGAGGGTTGCTTCGCTGGCAGCATCCTGCTGAACAAACTCGCGGATCACTAGATCGGTCGCGTGGCTGGTCTGGGTGGTCTCAAGCCGGCCGCTCGCACCGGCCGTGATCTCGCCGAACACCCGGCAGGCTAGATGGAAGTCGAGCAGGCCCGGGTGAGCGAAGCGGACGGCGCCGGCCGGCGTGCGGACGAGTTGGCGCCTCTGGACGAGCTGGGCCGTAGCGGGCCGCAGGGCGGCTGGTATCAGGCTTTGGTGTAGCTCGTGCCCGTCCCCGCGCCAGATCTCCCACGCGATCCACTGAGCGCATTCGTCCAGGTCAACGACCGACGAAGCGCCTGCGACCGCGCCGGCGACGGTCGCGCCTGCCAGCGCGAAAAGGTCTTTACGTCTCACCTCGTCAACGGTAGGCGACGACGCCTCGCTGAGCGCCAGCCGTACCGCCCGCTGATACAGCTCGACGGTGGCCGGCGTAACGGGCCGTTCGCCTGCCTCGATCCGGGACAAATGGCTTGCGGACAGCCCACCGAGGCGCGCGACCTCGGCGAGTGTGAGGTCTGCTGCGCGTCGCGTCTGCCTTAGTTCTGGTCCTGTTCTCATCTTTACTCCGATTGCCGCACGTTTGTTGCGGCACGGGTACGACTCCCGAGCGTAGGCGGTTCGCGTACAGGGTGGAAGCAAGCACCCCTGCTAGGACCCACATCCGAAGTTCAGTCAGGACGGGTTGGGCCGCCTACGGGGGGCACTCGCTTCATCACGAGACCGAGCGCCACCCCGGTTCCACTTGAAGGAGACAGCGTGTTGTTTTCTCGCAGGGCACACCGACGAGACTGGCGGCGACTGTGGCAGCGGTGTCGATGTGGTCACCGCTGGGTCTGCCCGGACTCCCTCAAGCGGGTTCCCTTGCCATACGGACCCCCTATGCGGCCCATGACCGAGGCGGAGTACCAGGCCGGCATGGAGCTGTTCTCGCCCAAGGTCACGCGCTCGGAACCGGTCGGTCCGCCACCACCGGGCATGCGCTGGGCGCGGGCGGGCACGGACGGCAAGGATCCGCTCTGGAACTCGCCGTCCGGGCGGCACCAGATCGGCCGGGGCGGCGCGCTGACGCCAGCCCAGACCTTCCGGGGCCGCTACGGGGAGCCGTCGCCCCATGCCGAGCGAGCCGGCTGGATATAGCCATGATCGGGCCACAAGAGCGCTGGTACCGACACATGCGGCGGCTTGCTCAGAGGCGGTACCCGACCGGTCAGCACATCCCTGGACGGACGTACGCCTGCCTGACGTGTTCCGATCCTTGGCCGTGCGCGCCGGCACGCCTGGCCCTCCTGATCGGCTACAAGGGCAACCGCGTGGGGCTGATGATGTTCCTCGGCCTGCACCTCGCCCGCGCACTGCAAGCACTGCCCGACACGCACCCCGCGCTGATCGCAGGCCAGATCCTCTACTGGGTTCCCCGCCACCGAAGCCCGTAACCGACTTGCCTCATCACCCAATCCCCCGGGCAGGCGTCCAGCCGTATCGGGGGTGTCGGAAACCGTTACAGCGGCGACCGCACGCGAGAGCCCCGGCCATCTCCCCGGGGGTCTCTGCGTTCCCGGCAACGCCAGTTGGCGCCGTTCATGGGAATAACTCTTCCGGGTTCGACCCGCCTCGACGGGCGCTGACCCGCCGACGGGTGCGGCCCCCGCCCGGGTACCCACGTGGGCCCGCACCTGCCCGGGCGACCGACCGGCCCTGCCGGGTCCGCGTGCCGGAGCGTCTCCGCCTAGGCTCGCATGAGACGTCGAAGGAGTGGGGATGCCGGAAACGACGGTCGCGGATTTCTGGTTCGATCCCTCCTGCCCGTACACCTGGACGACCTCGCGCTGGCTGCTGGAGGTGGCGAAGGTCCGGCCGGTCGAGCCGCGCTGGCACCTGATGAGTCTGTCGGTGCTCAACGAGGGGCGGGACGACGACCCGGAAGGCGACCCCGACGGGTACCTCTGGGTACCGGTGCGGATCTGCGCGGCGGTGCGCCAGGAGCGTGGCCCGGAGGCGCTGGCCCGGCTCTACACGGCGATGTGGACCACCGCCCGGGGCGACGGGGACTGGCTCGGCGACCTGCACACCGCGCTGGCCGCCGCCGGCCTGCCGCGCGAACTGGCCGAGGCCGGCACGTCGACCCGGTACGACGAGATCGTGCGGGCCTCGCACGCCGAGGCGATCGCGCTGGTCGGCGAGCACGTCGGCACCCCGATCATCGCGGTGACCGGCACCGACGGCCGCCGGGTCGCCTTCTTCGGCCCGGTGATCTCCCGGATCCCCACCGGCGAGCAGGCCGGCCGGCTCTGGGACGGGACGCTCCTGGTGGCCGGTGTGCCCGGGTTCCACGAGTTGAAGGGCCTGCCGCACGCCGAGCCCCAACTCGGCTAGATCCTGCCGGGCCGACTACCGGTGGGCCGGGTGCTGTGCCAGCCGGGCACGCAGCCCTTCGGCCCGTGGGTGACCCAGGGTGTCGAAGATGTCCAGCGCCTGCTGCCAGCAGTCCCGGGCCTGGACCGGCTCGCCGGAGCGGAGCAGGCCGTCCCCGAGTACCTCCAGGGTCTCGGCCTCGAATCCGCGACAGTGTTTCTGGTGGAAGAGGTCGCGCGCCTCGTACAGGCGGATCAGGGCCTGCCGGTGCTGCCCGGCGTGCAGCAGTGCCTCGCCGAGGTTGAACAGCGCCGAGGCAACGCCTGCCGGGTCGGCCAGCCGCCGCCGGACCTCAAGCGCCTGCGACAGGCAGCGGATCGCCTCCCGGTGCTGCCCGGCCCCCGAGTACGCCCGGCCGAGGTTTCCCAACGCCATGCTCTGGTCGTACTGCGAGGCGGTGTCCCGGCGGATCTCCAGAGCCGCGGTCAGGTGGTCGATGGCCTCGTGGAACCTGCCCTGCCGGCCGTACGCGATCCCCAGATTGTTGAGTGTCCGGCCCTCTCCGCGTCGGTCGCCGACGGCACGACGGATCTCCAGTGACCGGGTGAGGCAGTCGACGGACTTCTCGGTCTGGCCGAGCTGTCCGTAGCCGAGACCGAGACCGCTGAGGATCAGCGCCTCGCCGGCCCGGTCATCCGTCCGGCGTGCCGCGTCGAGCGCGATCCGGCTGGTGCCGAGCCAGTCGTGCCAGTTGCTGCGGCGGTCGAAGTACAACCGGAGCACCGCGGGCAGGCGCCAGGCGATGTCGTACCTGCCGTGGCCGAAGGCGCTGTTCACGGCCGCGACCAGGGTGCTCTGCTCGGCCGTGATCCACCCGAACGCCTGTTCGTCGGTGTCGAACCCGGGCAGGTGGGATGGTCGGGCCCGCTCGTCCAGTACGACCTCCATGTTGTACGGGAACAGCCGGCGGACGGCCGCTTCGGCGGCGTACAGATACCAGGTGAGGATTCGGCCGGCGGCGGCGTCGGTACGGTCCGCACCGTCGTCACCCTCGTCCAGGGTGGCCCGGGTGCCGGCGTACTCGCGTAGCAGGTCGTGCAGTCGGTAGCGGTCGGCGGTGATCGGGGTGACGAGATGCTCGTCGGCCAGCCGCTCCAGGGTCTGCCGGGCCATCGATGGCGGCACGCCCACCAGCGCCGCGGCCGAATCGACGGTGAAGTCGTCGCCGGGGTGCAGCCCGAGCAGCCGGAACAACCGCTGCCCGGCCGGATCGAGGGCCTGGAAGGAGAGGTCGAAGACGGCGCGGATCTGCCTGTTCCCGACCGCCAACTCGCCGAGGCGGTCACCTTCCGCGTCGAGCCGGGCGGCGAGGTCGCCGAACGTCCAGGCTGGCCGGGACCGCAGCCGGTGGGCGGCCAGCACGACCGCGAGCGGAAGCCGCCCGCACAGGTCGGCGACCCGGCGAGCGCCGGCCGGATCGGCGGCGACCCGGTGCTCTCCGGCGACCCGGCCGAGCAACGCGTGCGCGTCCCGCGCGGTGAACACGTCCAGGTTCAGGGTGTGGGCGCCGTCGAGGGCGAGCACCCGACGGCTGGTCACCAGGACGAGGCTCGTCGTACTGGCCGGCAGCAGCGGCAGCACCTGCTCGTCGCTGGCGGCGTTGTCCAACAGGACCAGGGCGTGCCGGCCGTGCAGCCGGTCCCGGTACAGCGCCGCCCGGGCATCCGGACCGTCGGGGATCTGGGCGCCGGGCACCCCCAGCAGGTAGAGAAAGGAGGCGAGTACGGTGGCCGGATCGGCGGGCGGCTCGTCGGCGTGACCGTGCAGGTCCACATAGAGTTGGATGTCGACGTACCGTCCGGACCTGACCAGTTGGTGGGCGTGGTGGACCGCGAGCCGGGTCTTGCCGACCCCGGCCATTCCCTCGATCGTGGAGATCACCACGGTGGTGCCGGTCTCCCCGGCCGGCGGCAGGGCCGACGACAGGATGCTCAGCTCGGCCTCCCGGCCCGTGAAGCCGGCGATGTCCGGCGGTAGCTGGCGATGTGCGCTCACCGCCGTGCCGGTCCCCGCCGGCCTGGTCACCTCCTGGCGCAGCACCCGCCGGTGTGCTGCGGCCAACCCGGGTCCGGGGTCGGCGCCCAGTTCGTCCGCGAGCCGTCGGCGTAGCGCCTCGAACACCCGCAACGCCTCGGCCTGCTGACCGGTGCCGGCCAGCGCGAGGACCAACTGCGCGTGCGCGGCCTCGTCCAGCGGATCGGCGTCGGCGGCCTGCCGCAGCAGGGGCAGCACCTGGTCGTGGTGGCCGAGCCCGGTGGCGAGTCGGGCGTACTCCAGGACGACCGACTGCCGTTCCCGGTCCAGCGCCGCGGCCTCGGGCAGGATCCGCAGGCTGGCAAGGTCGGCCAGCGGGGCACCACGCCACAGGCCGGTCGCCTGCCGGTACCACTCGTACGCGGACGCCAGGTCCCCGTCCCGGTGTGCGCCGCGTGCCCGCCGGACGAGCCGGCGGAACTCGAGCAGGTCGAGCTGCTCATCGCTGACGGTGAGCTGGTAGCCGCCCCCGGTGGCGACCAGCAGGCGGTCCGGGTGGGTGGCCGGCTGCGGCGCCCGCAGCCGCTGGCGCAGCCGGGATACGTGGTTCTGCACCAGAGCGGCGGCGCTGTCCGGCGGTTGCCGGCCCCACATCACCTCGACGAGCGTGTCCAGGTGGACCGGCGCGTTCGGGCGCAGTGCCAGCGCGGCCAGCAGGGTGCGCTGCTTGGCCGAGCCCGGATCCACGCCGACCCCGTTGACGAGGACGGCGAGCGGGCCCAACACCTGCAACCGCAGGCCGTACGCTGGCGGGTGGGCGTGTCGACAGAGCTGGATGAGCCTCGATGTCTCCCCGGCGGACAGGCCGAGGGCGCTGGCGAGTCGGCGCAGGGTGGCGGGACGCGGCGCGGCGACGCGTCCCTGCTCCAGGTCGCGCACCCCACCGACGCTCAGCCCAGCCCGGTCGGCCAGGTCCTGTTGGGTCAGACCGGCGCGTTCCCGGAACTCACGAAGGGAACTGGAGAGTCCCGCCTCACTCACTGGTCGTCACCGCCCGACCGCGTCCTCGTGGCTGGTCGCTCCGGTAGGAAATCCTGGGCAACCGTACCTCGACTCCGCCGGCACCTGCCGCCCCGTACCCAACCCGTAGTCGGCCGGTGCACGACCCCGCGACACGTCGCCGACCAGCGCCGCCAGCGGCCGGGTACGGCTGGCCAGACGCCAGGGTTCGGTGAGCGTCCTCTGCCACCGTGGAGGCGTGACGATGGACAACCGGGCCGGGTACCGGCGGGGGGATGCGCGATGGATAGGCCGCTACTGAGGAGTCTGCGCGACCCGGCCGAGCAGCGGCTGCTGCGCGAAGCCCTGGAGGGACAGGCCAAGGACGACGGCGACCCGCTGGCCCGCGACATGGCCCGGGACGTACTCGCCGGGAACATCACGCTCTACGAGGCGGTCGGCTCCAGCGTGTACGGCGAGGTGTTCGCCCAGCGGGCCGAGGAACACGCGAAGTGGTGGCACGACCTGCCCGACGACGAACGCGAGCGGCTGTACGCCGAGGGCCGGGAGGCCATCGCGAACGAGCGGGAGGCCATCGCGAGGGAGCGGGAGGAGGAGGGCCGATGACCTTCAAGGTGGAAACCGCCGACCTGCGCGGGTACGTCGGCCTGCTCAACCGCAACGCCGAGCACAACGACAAGGTCCTTGCCTACCTGCGCCAGTGGTGCGGCCAGGAGATGCAGGCGGTCTCCTCCGAAGGGCTGCTGGCCAAGGCGCTCAACTTCCACGACCGGATCTACGACGACGCGGTGAACCTGGTCACCCAGCTCGGCCAGGCCCTGCGCGCCTCCGCCGCAGAGTTGGACAAGGCCGCCAAGCTCTACGACGGCAGCGACAAGGCGGCCAAGGAGCGCTTCGAGTCGTCCCAGTACGTCGTCAACGGCCACTCGCAGCGAGAGGGCTGGGAGGCGAGCCATTCCGGCTTCGCCGACTACATGAACCCGCTCGACGTGCTCACCGGCACGCCGGGCTACACGGTGTTCAGTGACCCCACCAAGGTCCTCGACAAGATCGCCGAAGTCAGCCTGACCGGGATGGTCATGAACTTCATCGAGGAGCTGACCGGCACCAATCCACTTCAGAAGATCGCCGAGTTCGTCGCCGGCGACTGGGAGGCGTACAGCCGGACCGCCGGGGCGTGGCGGGCCATCGGTCAGGCGCTGGAGCGGATCGGCAAGAACATCGACCGGGGTCTCGCCTCGCTGGACCGTGCCTGGGAGGGCGGCGCCAGCGAGGTGGCGTACAAGTCGTTCCAGGCGCTCGCCGACCTGTTCAAGAACATGTTGTCCCGGTTCATGGAGGTCCACAAGGCGTACCAGCAATTCGCGCAGTTCGCCATGCACACCGCCTCGGTGCTGGTCGACACGCTCAAGCTGGCCATCGACACCGCGATCATCTTCATCACGAAGAAGAAGGGGCCGTTCGGCGACGCGATGGCGGCGTTCTACACATTCAAAATCGTCAAGTACGTCGGGTACATCGGCTGGTCGATGCTCACCGCCCGGGGCAGCATCGCCACGATCTTCGGGGCGCTGGCGGGAGGCGGGAGTTCACCGTTGCGCGGAGTGAGGGCGATGGGTTATGACGCGTCCGGGATCTGACGGCGTGATCCGGGGCGGCGGGGAGGTGGCCGCGTACGGCTTCGACGACGAGCAGGACGATCCGTTGAGCGACGTCCGGCACATGCTCGACCGGCTGTACACCGCCGATGACGGCTCGGAGAGCGATTACGTCGAGCTGATCCGGCAGATCCTGTACGCCGGGATCGAACGGGACCTATCCGGTAACGGGTGGCGGTGACGCGTCACGAGTCCGCCGACGGCGGCGGGACCTGGCCGCCGCGGCAACGGCTGGCCGCCGGGCGCCGCTCCAGCAGCCGGTGGTACGCGGCCAGCCCGTCCGGCACCCACGCCCACTCGGTCAGCCGCCCCGCCAACTCCTCGTCGGTGAGGAACGCGTGCCAGGCCACCTCCTCGACCTGCGGGTCGACCGGCGTCGCGCAGCACACCTCGTAGACAGCGGACCACCAGGTGTGCTCGGGAGTCTCGTAGAGGAACCTGAACAGCGGCGTCGGCGCGGGCAGGCCGGTGACACCCAACTCCTCCTCGGCCTCGCGCCGGGCCGCCTCGTCGTAGGTCTCTCCGGCGCCGACGACCCCGCCGACGAACATGTCGTAGCGGGACGGGAAGACGAGCTTCTGCGCGGTGCGCCGGTGCACGAAGATCCGCCCCGACGGGTCGCGGGCCAGCACGAAGACGGCCCGGTGCCGCAGCCGCCGGGCGTACGCCTCGCCGCGCGGGGCCTGCCCGACCACCCGGTCCCGCTCGTCGACGATGTCCAGGATCTCGTCCGCCGACCGTGCCACGGGACTACTCCACCTCCACCGCCTCGTACGTCAGCACCAGCTTCTCGTTGAGCACGCCTGTACCGCCGCCGGTGATCGTACTGACCTCCAGGTGCTTCGGTGTGGCCGCCACGAGCCGGTAGCGCTTGATCGGCGTACCGTCGGCGTCGAACACGACCACGGCGGCGGCCGAGCCGCCCCCGCCGCCCCGGGTCGCGCGGACGTCGGCGATCCACCCCTCGAAGCTGTTGCCGCCGCGTTGCGGCCGGACGAGGGTCAGCTCGCCGCCGCGCGGCCGGCCGGGCACCGGGCGGACCACGTACCCGCCGTCGGAGCTGGTCGACTTGAATTCGACGACGTCCTGGCCGAGGCGCAGTCCGGAGAGTTCGGTGATCTCCGAGATCACCGTCCCGTCGACGTCCAGGGCGAACGAGTGGCCGACGCTGGCGTCGTGCTCGGGCAGTGGCATGTCTGCCTCCTCGGCGGGGCCGTGCCGGCGCGGAAGTAGGAACCGGTGCCACCAGACAACCAGGCCCACCGGTCCCGGACAGCCCGGTAGCCGACGGATCGACCCCCGGGGCGCCGGGCTGCGGTTAGCCCGGCCACTGCCACTGCGCGACCATCGGGTGGTCCTCGCCGCACCGCCGGGTGTGGTCGCGGCACTCCTGCCGGGCGTCGACCATCGCCTGCCGGAGGTCGGCGGCCCGGACGGCCAGCCCGGGTACCCGGTCGATCACGTCCATGACCAGGTGGAACCGGTCGAGGTCGTTCAGCATCACCATGTCGAACGGCGTGGTCGTGGTGCCCTCCTCCTGATAACCCCGGACGTGCAGGTTCGCGTGGTTCGTCCGGCGGTAGCTGAGCCGGTGGATCAGCCAGGGATAGCCGTGGTAGGCGAAGATCACCGGCCGGTCCCGGGTGAAGAGGGCGTCGAACTGCGGGTCGGCCAGCCCGTGCGGGTGCAGGCTCGCGGGTTGCAGCCGCATCAGGTCGACGACGTTGACCACCCGGACCTTCAAATCGGGCAGGTACCGGCGGAGCAGGTCGGCGGCGGCCAGCGTCTCCAGCGTCGGCACGTCGCCGGCACATCCGAGCACCACGTCCGGCTCGGCCCCGGCGTCGGTGCTGGCCCAGTCCCAGATCCCGAGCCCGCGCCGGCAGTGCAGCTCCGCCTGTTCCATCGACAGCCAGTTCGGGGCGGCCTGCTTGCCGGAGATCACCACGTTGATGTAGTGCCGGCTGCGTAGGCAGTGGTCCATGGTGCAGAGCAGCGTGTTGCCGTCCGGCGGCAGGTAGACCCGGACGATCTCGGCCTTCTTGTTGGTGACGTGGTCGATGAAACCCGGGTCCTGATGGGAGAAGCCGTTGTGGTCCTGCCGCCACACGTGGCTGGAGAGCAGGTAGTTGAGCGAGGCGACCGGGCGGCGCCAGGGTATGCCGCGGGTGATCTTGAGCCACTTGGCGTGCTGGTTGAGCATCGAGTCGACGATGTGCACGAACGCCTCGTAGCTGGTGAAGACGCCGTGCCGGCCGGTGAGCAGATAGCCCTCCAGCCAGCCCTGGCAGAGGTGTTCGGAGAGCACCTCCAGCACCCGGCCGCCCGGGGAGAGGTGGTCGTCGCCGGGCTGGGTCGGGCCCATGAAGGCCCGGTCGGTGACCTCGAAGACCGAGGCCAGGCCGTTCGACTCCACCTCGTCCGCGCCGAAGAGCCGGAACCGGTCCGGGTTGGCCGCGATGACGTCCCGGAGCCAGGAGCCGACGACCCCGGTCGCCCCGCTGACCGGGCGGCCGGGGCGGTCCACCTCGACGGCGTGGGCCCGGAAGTCGGGCAGGACCAGGTCGCGGAGTACGACGCCGCCGTTGGTGTGCGGGTTCGCGCTCATCCGCCGGTCGCCGCGCGGAGCCAGCTCGGCCAGCGCCCGTAGCGGCGCGCCGGTCGCGTCGAAGAGCTCCTCCGGCCGGTACGACCGCAGCCAGCGCTCCAACTGGGCCAGGTGACCGGGGTCGTCGCGTACCCCCTCCAGCGGCACCTGGTGGGCCCGCCACGTCCCGGCGACCTGCTCGCCGTCCACCTCGCCCGGCCCGGTCCAGCCCTTCGGGGTCCGCAGCACCAGCATCGGCCAGCGCGGCCGCTGCACCGGCCCGCCATGCCGGGCCCGGCGCTGGATCTCGGTGATCTCGTCCAGCGCTCGGTCCAGGCAGGCCGCCAGCTCCCGGTGCACCCGGGCCGGCTCGTCCCCGGCCACCACGTACGGCCGGTAGCCGTAGCCGCGCAGCATGCCGAGCAGATCCTCCTCGGGCATCCGGGCCAACACGGTCGGGTTGGCGATCTTGTAGCCGTTGAGGTGCAGGATCGGCAGCACCGCGCCGTCCCGGGCCGGATCGAGGAACATGGTGGAGAGCCAGCTTCCGGCCAGCGGACCGGTCTCCGCCTCGCCGTCCCCGACCACGCAGGCGACCAGCAGGTCGGGGTTGTCGAACGCGGCCCCGTAGGCGTGCGCGAGCGAGTAGCCCAGCTCGCCGCCCTCGTGGATCGACCCGGGCACCTCGGCCGCGACGTGGCTCGGTAGCCCGCCAGGGAAGGAGAACTGCCGGAACAGCCGGGCCATCCCGGCCTCGTCCTGGCCCACCGACGGGTACAGCTCGGTGAAGGTCCCCTCCAGCCAGGTGTTCGCGATGATGGCCGGAGCACCGTGCCCGGGTCCGGTCACCAGCATCGCGAACAGGTCGCGGGCCACGATCACCCGGTTCAGGTGTGCGTAGACCAGGTTCAGCCCCGGGTCCGTACCCCAGTGGCCCAGCAGGCGCGGCTTGACGTGCTCCGGCCGTAGCGGCTCGCGCAGCAGCGGGTTCGCCAGCAGATAGATCTGCCCGGCGCTGAGATAGTTGGCGGCCCGCCAGTACGCGTCGATCCGGCCCAGTTCCTCGTCGGTCAGCCGAGGCTGCGGGTCCAGCGCGGTCTCCATCACCCGAGCCTGCCCCGAGCCGGGCCGACCCGCGACCGGAACGGCCATCTCGGCACGCTCACTCCTGGATGTAGACGCCGTGCGCGCTGCGTACCACGACCACCGGCGAGGCCGAGTGGTAGAGCATCGCCTGGCTGACCGAGCCGAGCATGCCGCGCCAGGGCTCGTCGCCGCGCGCACTGACCACCACGAGTTCGGCCCGGCGGGTCTCCTGGGCCAGCGCCGACTCCGGGTCGCCGGTCCGGACCTGCTGTTCCACCCGGACCGAGGGGTACTTCCGCTGCCACGGCGCGACCGCCTCGGCGAGTTGCTCGACGACCTCGGGCGGCGGGGCGCCGTCCGTACCGTCCGGGTCGCAGACCTGCACCACGACCAGGTCGGTCGAGTGCCGCGCGGCGGTGTCGAAGGCGAAGTCGAGGGCGCTCAGCGAGCTGGCCGAGCCGTCCACCCCGACCAGCACCGGCCCGGTCGAGGGCAGTTGTTCCCTGGCCACCAGCACGCTGCACCCGGCCCGGGCCGCGAGCTGCACGGCGGTGGCGTCGGAGTCGGCCGGTACGTCGGGATCCGCGCCGAGACCACCGTCGCCGATCACCAGCAGCGCGGCGGAACCCGACTCGCGGAGCAGGGTGGTGATCACCGGCCCCTCGATCAGTGCGCAGGAGACCTCCACTCCCGGCTGGGCCTCGGCCGCGGTGGCGGTCGCCCGGCGCAGCAGCTCCTCGGCGGGACGGCGGGGCTCCTCCGGCATCGGCTCCGACGGGTCCGCGACCCAGTTGAACGCGTGCACGACCCGCAGCGGGCGGGAGTGCAGGACCGCCTCGCGGGCCGCCAGCCGGACCGCCGTCATGCTCAGCCGGGAGTCGTCGACCCCAACCACGACCAGCGCCTCCTGCGGAGCGTTCACCGTTGCCCCGCGATCACTCGGCCACCGGCCCGGCACGGACTACGTGGCGTGTCCTCTGCACCAGCCGAGAGTATCCGGGCGACGCGGCGGGCGGCGGCGGATTCGGCCAGTACGACCGGCACAGTGGATGGTTCGGTCAGGGCTCGACCCGCAGTACGGCGATGGTCGCGTTGTCCCGACCGCCCGCGACCAGCGTGTCGGCGAGTACGCCGCGGACCGTGTCGGCAGGGCTGCCGGTCGCGCCGAGCCGGCTGGCCAGCCGCTGGTAGTCGACCTGTTCGGCGACACCGTCCGTGCAGAGGCAGTAGACGTCGCCGGGCCGCAACGCGACGTTGAGCAGGTCCGGCTCGGGCATGGCCGGGTGGCCCACGTACCGGGTGAGCTGGTAGCGGGCGGCGGCCGCCGCCGGGGAGTCCGCCGGATACCAGCCGTAGACGGCGCCGAGCCAGGCGGCCGTGTGGTCGACGGTGAGCAGTTCGAGTAGCCCGTCCCGGAGCCGGTACGCGCGGGAGTCGCCGAGCTGCACGATCCAGCCGGAAAGCTCGGTCTCTCCGGCCGGGTCCACTGCCGTACCGCCCGGGGCCGACCGGGCGATCGGCGCGGTACGCCGCGTCCCGACTCCCTGGCCGGCGACGCCCGGCTCGGCCGGGAACGGTGCCCCGGTGCCGTCGCCACCGGGCGGCTGGGTCGCACCGGCGGCACCCGGTCCGGCGGCCGGCGGCACGACGACCAGGCCGGTGAAGGTGCAGCCGGTCAGCTCGTTCAGTTCGGTGCCGGCTGCCCGGACCCGGGACTGCGCCTGGGCCATCGCGGCGCGGAGCTGCCTGGGGCCGATGTCGGGAGCTGCCGTGCGCACCCCGGCGACCATGGTTTCCATGGTGGTGCCGCCGGCGATGGTGCTGCCCCGGCCGTCGCCCATCCCGTCGGCGACCGCCAGGAACGGCAGCACCGGATCGACGTGCAGTACGTCGAAGTTCGCCGAGTAGCGCTGACCCACCCGGCTGCCTCCGGCGACGCTGAGCCGGTGGCCGGGGAGTGGGTAGGCGCGGCTCACGTCGCCCTCGGCGGGCATCCGGTCCGGACCCGTCACGGGGCTACGGTGCATGGCGGGGAGGTTAGCAGGATTGCCGACCAGCTCGGGCGGTATATGCGAATCGTCGCGAATCCCCGCTGCCGTCGGTTCTGTGCGGGCTCGGCCCGGACCCGTTGTGCCGCGCACGGGCCGGCTCGACTGCGAGGATGGAACGGTGAACCTGCCCGACGTGCTGCGCCGGCACCGGCTGCTCGCCGTCGTGCGGGGCGACGACCCGGATGCGGCGCTGGCCAGCGTACTGGCACTGGCGGAGGCCGGGATCGCACTCGTCGAGGTGTCGCTGACCTCCCGGGACGAGGCCGGGGTGCTGGTCCGGGCCCGGGCGGCGTTGGGCCCGGAGGCGCCGCTGGGTGCCGGTACGGTGCTCACCGAGGCCGACGTGGTGCAGGCGGAGCAGGCCGGGGCGTCGTTCGTGGTGACCCCGGGACTGGTGCCGGCGGTCGCCGAGGCGGTCCGGCTCGGGCTGCCCGTCCTGGTCGGCGCGCTGACCCCGACCGAGGTCGTCGCGGCCAGCCTGGCCGGGGCGGCGGCGGTGAAGCTCTTTCCCGCGTCGCTCGGTGGCCCGGCCTATCTCCGGGCGCTTCGGGAGCCGTTCCCGGACGTCCCGTTCGTGCCGTTCGGCGGGGTGGACGTCGAGTCGGCTCCGGAGTACCTGTCGGCGGGTGCCGTCGCGGTCGGCGCCTCCGAGTCCCTGCTCGGCACGGCGCCCCAGGGTGGCGACCTGGCCGCACTGCGGCTGCGGGCAACGGCGTTCCGTGCCGCCGTCTCCTGAACGGCTCGATCAGGCGCGCCGGGGTGAGGGCTTCGGGTCGACTGTGTCAACTGGGGTTGACATGGACGCCTCTGTCAACCTAAGTTGACAGTATGAGTCAGGCAACGGATCTGGCGGCGGCGGCCGGCAGCACCGATCCACGGGTCGGACTGCGCGCGGTGGTGGCCCTGCGCCGGTTGTTGGAACGCCTGGAGGTCGTCCAGGTCGACAACGCCCGGCGCCAGGGCTGGTCCTGGCAGGAGATCGCCGACGCACTCGAGGTCAGCAGGCAGGGAGTACACAAGAAGCACGCCGGCCGGGCGTCGGCGCGTACCCAGGGAGGGGCATGATGTTCGAGCGGTTCACGGTGCAGGCCCGGGACGTGGTCCGGGGGGCTGTGGCGGCGCGCGAGCGACTGGGGCACCGCAACGTCGGCACCGAGCACCTGTTGCTCGCGCTGCTCGACGGGGAGAAGAGTTCCGTCGCCGGGCTGCTCAACCAGTCCGGGGTGGACGCCGCGCAGGTGACCGAGGCGATCGAGCGGAAGGTCGGTCGCGGCACCGAGGAGTTCGGCGACCGCGACGCCGAGGCGCTCCGTTCGATCGGCATCGACCTGGCGGCGGTGCGCTCCAAGCTCGAGGAGTCGTTCGGCGAGGGCGCTCTGGAGTCGCCGCCGGCCCGGTCGCGCTGGGGCCTCTTCGGCGGCTGGGACTTCGGCAACCGGTTCTCCGCCAGGGCGAAGAAGGTGCTGGAGCTGGCTTTGCGCGAGGCGGTCCAGCTTCGGCACCGGGAGATCGGTGCCGAGCACATCCTGCTCGGGCTGCTTCGCGAGGGGCGCGGGGTGGCCGCGCTGGTGCTGACCGAGGCCGGGATGGACCTGGCCGAGCTGCGTCGCCGTACCCTCGACTCCCTCCGCAAGGCCGCCTGACCCGCAGCGGTCCGCGGGCAGCCGACCAGCGCCGGCCGCCTGCGGTCGGAGCGGCACGGTCGAGGTCGGCGCCGGGCCGATCGAGTCGGGGCGGGGCGGGGGCGCGGGCTCAGCCCGGCCGGCGGGCGGCGTCGAGCTGTTCGCGGAGGATGTCGGCGTGCCCGGCGTGCCGGGCGGTCTCCTCGATCATGTGGGCGTAGATCCAGCGCAACGAGACCCGACCCAGCCGGGCCTGCGGCGCGGTGTCGTCGAGGGCGAACCGGGCGGCGACCCGACGCGACTCCGCGCACGCCTCGGCGTACTCGGTGAGCAGGCTCTCGACGGTGTCGTCGGGGCCGAGTGCCCAACTCGGGTCACCGCCGTCCACCCAACCGGCGATCTCGACCGGCTCCCGCTGGGCCAGCCGGCGCTGGAACCAGCTCCGCTCCACCACCGACAGGTGCTTGAGCAACCCGCCGAGCGTGGTCAGCGAGGGTACGAGCCGGCGCCGGGCATCCTCGTCCGACACCCCGGCGATCTTCTCCGCGAGCTCCCGCCGCTGGCAGTCGAGGAACGCCTCCCAGACCGCGCGCTCACCGGCGGTGGCCACCTGTTCCTCCGGCGCGAGCGGCGGATCGATCATGTGGTCACTGTACCTTTTTCAACCTGGACCGCGCGGCGCCCACGCACCGCGTCCGACCATGCGGTCCGCCGGACCGCAAGGGGAGGTTGAAAAGGTTCACCGTAGCGGCCGTGGCGCTGACCCGCCGAAACCCGCCCGGCATGCGGAAAAGGTCACGCCCGGCCGGCTCGCTGCCGGCGGCAAGCTGCTGCACACTGGCGGCCGTGAAGGCGCACGAGGAGAGCACGGCCGGCGTGCCGGCGGATTCCCGGAGCGGCGGTGCCGGCGGTCTCCGGTCGGCGGTGGTGGTCAACCCGGTGAAGCAGACCGACCTCGACGGGCTGCGCCGGACCGTCACCGAGACACTGGCCGCCGCAGGCTGGCCGGAACCCGCCTGGTATACCACCACAGTGGACGACCCGGGCCGGGGCCAGGCCCGGCAGGCGATCGAGGACGGCGCCGAGGTGGTCTTCGTCTGCGGCGGCGACGGCACCGTGATGTCCTGCGTCGGCGCACTGGTCGGCACCGACGTGGCGATGGCCATCCTGCCGTCGGGCACCGGCAACCTGCTCGCGGCCAACCTCGGGCTCTCGGGCGACCTGGCCGCCGGGCTGGAGGTGGCGCTCGAACAGGGCCGGCGGCGGATCGACGTCGGCACCTGCGGTGACGCCTACTTCACCGTGATGGCCGGGATGGGCTTCGACGCCCAGATGCTCGAGGCCACCTCCGAGACCACCAAGGCCCGGGTCGGCTGGCCGGCGTACGTGATGGGGGCGCTGCGGCACCTGCGGGACCGGCCGATGCGGGTGTCGATCCGGATCGACGACCAGCCGCCCCGACGGCGCCGGGCCCGTACCGTGCTGGTGGCCAACGTCGGGCGGTTGCAGGGCGGGGTACGACTGCTCGCCGACGCCGAGCCGGACGACGGCTACCTGGACGTGGCCGTGCTCACGCCCCGGACGCTCAACCACTGGGTCTCGCTCGGCTGGGCGGTGCTGCGGCGGCGCCGCCGGGTGCCCCGGATGGAGGTGCTGCGCGGCCGGCGGATCATCATCACCAGCAACCGGGCCCAACCGCGCGAACTGGACGGGGACGTCATCCCCGCCGGCCGCGCGCTGAAGGTGTCGGTCCGCCCCCAGGCGCTCTGGCTCTGCGTACCGAGGCCGGCGACCGAGCCGGACCTCGCGGTGGACGCCGACGCGGTCGCCGAGCGCGGGGAGCGGCGGGTGGAGGGGGCGCGGTGAGCAGTACCCGGCTGGTCCCCGAGACCCGGTGCATGGCCGACGAGGAACTCTCCGCCGACGACGCCTGGCACACCCTGAGCCGGTACGGTGGCTGGCACCTGATCCGGGACGCGTTCATCCGGTTCCGGTACGGCGACGCGTTCAGCCACTCCCGGGCCCTCGCCCTGCAACTCTGCCTCGCCGTGGTGCCGTTCCTGATCGCGCTGGCCGGGCTGATCAGCGACCTCGGGGCGGACGAGGGTGGTCTGGTGGTCGCCGACACGGTGATCGGGCTGACGCCGGGCGCCAGCGACGGGGTGGTCAAGGAACTGCTGGTCGACTCGGAGCAGACCGAGGAGGCCGGCGAACTTGCCCTGGCCCTCGGCCTGCTCACCGGGCTGGTCGCGTTGACCACCACGATGGCGCAGGTGGAGCGCGGGGCGAACCGGATCTACGGGGTGGAACGGGACCGGCCGGCGCTGTGGAAGTACGTCCGGGCCGCCGTCCTGGCCCTCACCGCAGGAGCACCCGCGCTGGCCGGCTTCTTCATCCTGGTCGGCGGGGGCGAGCTGGGCCGCTCGATGGGGCGGCACTACGACTGGTGGGGCCCGTCGGTCGGCTTCGCCTGGGACGTGCTGCGCTGGCCGCTGAGTCTCGGGCTGACCGTCTTCGCCGTCGCGGTGCTGTTCCGGCACGCGCCGCGCCGCCGGCAGCCGGGACTGTCCTGGCTGCTCTTCGGCGCCGGGTTCAGTACCGCGCTGTGGTGGCTGGCCAGCGTCCTGCTCGCCGGCTACGTGTCGTACAGCGACGCGTTCGGCGCCACCTACGGCGCGCTGACCGGCATGATGGCGCTGCTGCTCTGGGCCAACCTGACCGGGATCGCGCTCTTCGGCGGGCTGGCCTTCGCCGCCCAGTTGGAGGCGCTGCGGATCGGCGAGCACGAGCCGGCCGAGCCGGACCACTGGGATCCCGACCGGACAGACCTGGGGCACGCCGACATGATGGACATCGATCCGGCGGGGACACCCGGCCGTGGCGTACCCGGGCCACGGGCCACCGAGGAGCGGGCGGCCGACGCGGTCGGCCCCGACGCGGAGCCGCGCGGCGGCTGACGGGTGTATGCCGCCCGCAGCGCGGGTACCGGGCAGGCCAGAGGCGAGGAGGGAGCTCTGGCGTGGCCACGGTCAGCGAGGTGTTGCGGCGACCGCTCGGGCATTTCGCCGAACGTAGCCTGCTCGGGTTCGCCCTGGTCGCCGGCACCGGTGTCGGGTTCGGCGTGCTGTTACTGCTGGTCCGGTTCCACTGGAGGCCGCTGCACCGGGCCGACCACGAGACCGCGGCCTGGTTCAACGGGGTGGTCTCGGCCAACGACGGCCTGGTCACCGTGCTCCAGGCGGTCAGCTCGCTGGGCGGCCGGCCGATCATGCTCTGGTTGGTCACCATCGCGGTGGTGGGCCTGCTGGTCCGCCGGCAGGGCCGGCTCGCCGTCTATCTGATCGTCACCGGTCTCGGCGCCCTGCTGCTCGACCCGTCGCTGAAGGAACTGGTGGGCCGGCTCCGCCCGGCGGTCGACATCCCGGTCGCCTCGGCACCGGGCAACAGCTTCCCGAGCGGGCACGCCCTCGGGTCGATGGTCGCCTACGGCGCCCTGCTGCTGGTCTTCCTGCCGGCGATGCGGCGCGGGTGGCGGCGGGTGGCGACCGGTGTCGTGATCGCGGTGGTGGTGGCGGTCGGGGTGACCCGGGTCGCGCTCGGCGTGCACTACGTCTCCGACGTCCTCGCCGGCTGGCTGCTCGGACTCGCCTGGCTGGGCGTCACCGCGTACGCCTTCCGGGTGTGGCGCCGCGAGCGGGGTCGCCCGGTCCGGCCGCTGGCCGAGGGGCTGGAGCCGGAGCCGAGCCGGGAGATCAGCCCGGCACCGGCCGAGGACCACCTGCTGCCGCATCCCCGGGCGGCCGTCGCCGAGGTGCTCACCGGCTGGGTACTGGTCTTCGGCGCGCTGTACGCCTTCGGCATGCTGGTCAGCTACTACGTCGAGGGCACCTTCGTCGAGACGCTCGACCGCGAGGTGCCGCAGTGGTTCGCCGCGCACCGGACCGACACCCTCAACGACCTCAGCTATCTGGCGAGCAAGGCCGGCGACACCCACGCCATCCTGCTGGTCTCGCTGGTCTTCTGTCCGCTGGCGCTGGCCTTCTGGCGGCGCTGGCGGCCGGTGCTCTTCCTCGCGCTGACCATGTTCGGCGAGCTGACCCTCTTTCTCGCGTCGGCCCGCGCGGTGAACCGGCCCCGTCCGCAGGTCGAGCACCTGGACGGGCGCCTGCCGACCGCGTCCTTCCCGTCCGGGCACATCGCTGCGACGATGTGCCTGTGGGTGGCGATCGCCCTGCTGGTGATGCCGCGCACCGACCGGTGGTGGCGCTGGCTGACCGTGCTGGCCGCGGTCGTGATGCCGCTCCTGGTGGCCGGCTCCCGGATGTACCGGGGGATGCACCATCCGAGCGACTTCGCCGGGGCCATGCTGCTCACCACGCTCTGGATCGGCCTGCTCTGGCTGGTGGTGCGCCCCAACGAAGAATTCGCCGGGGGCGACTCGCCGGGCAGTGGCGGTGCCGACGCGGAGCCGCCGCACTCGACGCGCCCGACGGAGACCGCGCGCGGCGCCCCGGCCGAACTGTCGAGTCTCGACGACGAACTGGCCCGGGCGGCCCGGCCGGACTGAGGCGGGAGGCGTCGGGCGGGCTGGTTGGACTGAGGTGGGAGGCGTCGGGCGGGTGGGCCGGACGGGGACGGGGGGTGGATGCCGGGTGCGGGCGATGACGTACAACATCAAGAACGGCGGGCGCGACGGTGCCGACCCGAGCCGGCTGGACCGGGTGCTCCAGGTCGTCACCGAGCAGCGGCCGGACGTGCTGGCACTGCAGGAACTCCGGGGCCTGCGCCGGGACCGCGACCGGCTCGACACGATGGCCCGGCGGCTCGGGATGCGGGCGTACCTGGCCGGGGGATGGTTCGGGCAACCGGTGGCGGTACTCGTCCGGCGACCGGTCGAGGCGGTGCTGGTGGCGCCGGTCCGCCGGCCGTTCCACCACGGGGCGCAGCGGGTCCTGCTGGACACCGACCGGGGCCCGCTGACCGTATTCAGCACGCACCTGCATCCGTATTCCGGGCGGCGCCGGCTGCGTGAGGCCGGCTGGCTGGTCGGCGCGGCCGGCCGGGGCGGGCCGGACCGGAGGGCGTTACCGGACCGGCTGGTACTGCTGATGGGTGACCTGAACACACTCGATCCGGGCGGCCGGCACGATGAGCGGATCGGCCGGCTGCCTCCGGAGTACCGGGGGCGGCACCTGATGCCGGACGGGGTGACCGTGGACACCCGGGCGGTCGCCGCGCTGTACCGGTCGGGTCTCGTGGACCTGTTCCGGCCGGAGGGCGCCGACCTGTCCACGGACCGGGCGGAGCCGCCGCACACCGTACCGACCAGCGCCGGTGGTGGGGTGGAGTTCACCGAGATGCGACTCGACTATCTGCTCGGCACGCCGCCGCTGGCCAGGTTGGCCCAGCCGCCCCGGGTGGTCACCGGTGGGGCGGCGGAGTCCGCGTCGGACCACTATCCGCTGGTCGTCGACTTCGACCTGCGGCTCCGCTGAGCACCGGGACGACACCAGGGCACCGGACGGCATCAGGGCATCGGGCCAGCATCAGGGCATCGGGCCAGCATCAGGGCCGGGCCGGACGCACCTGGACCGACGCAGGCGCCGCCCGATGCGCCGGGGCGAGTCAGGCTCAGGTGCCGAGCCCGACATCGCGGGCGAGCAGGGCCGCCTGCACCCGGTCCGCGACACCCAGCTTCGCGAAGATCGCGGAGAGCTGATTGCGTACGGTCTTCTCGCTGAGCCCGAAGTGCCGTGCGATCTTGGCATTGGTGTCCCCGAAGGCGAGTCGGCCGAGGATGTCCCGCTCCCTGGCGGTGAGCTGGTTGAACGGGGCGGGCAGCTCGACCGGCCCCCGGTTGAGCGTGGTGAGCACGGACGGCCCGATGCCCGGGCCGAGCACGACACCGCCCTGGGCGACCGTACGCAGCGCGTCGATGACGGCGTCCGGATCCGTGTCCTTGAGCACGTACCCCCGGGCACCGGCCCGCAGCGCCCGGGCCACGATCTCCTCATCGTTGGCCATGGTCAGCATCAGCACCTTGGTCTCCGGGCGGGACTGGATGATCCGGGCGGTGGCGTCGACGCCGTCACCGTCCGGCAGCGTCACGTCCATCGCGATCACCTCGACCCGCTCGGTAACCGCAGTGCTGATCGCCTCGGCGGTGGTCGCCGCCTCGAACACCTCGCTCACCCACGACTCGCCCTCGAGCATGGTGCGCAGCCCTCGGCGCACCACCGGGTGGTCGTCGACGATGAGGATCCGTCCACCGTGCACCATGCTCGTCGCCGCCTCTGCCCGCACATCGCGTCCTGTGCGCTGCCATCGGCCGGCAGAAAGGCACCGCGGAGCCGGGCTGCGCATCGCGGGTTCAGCGTAGCGGGCTAGCCGATCCGGTCCGCGTCGCTGTCCGGACTCTGGCTACCGGCGGCCGGCGGGGCCGTGGCGGCGGGCTGCGCCGCACCGCTCCGTGGCTGTGGCACTTCCGATTCCGGGCCGGCGTCGACGGATCGGTGGGCGGCCCCCCAGCGGCCGTCCGGGGTGCCGGAGCCCGGATCGGGTTCGGCCTCGTCGCCCGTACGGTCGGCGACGGAGACATCTCCGGCCGGTGCGCCGGTGACCGCTCGGCCGAGGGTGGCTGGGCCGTCCTGCGCTGCCGCACCGGTCGCCTGGTCGGGTATGGCAGGCTGGAACGGCAGACGCACCCGGATGGACGTACCATGTGGACTGGCCGGGGTGATGTCGAAGTCGCCGCCGAGTTCGGTGGCCCGTTCCCGCATCGAGTCGAGGCCGACACCGCCGGGCCGGCGTGGCCCGAGGCCCACCCCGTCGTCCACGATCTCCACCGTCAGCGCCCGGTCCCGGTGCACGTTCACCCGGCAGGTGCTGGCCTGGGAGTGCCGGGTCACGTTGTTCAGCGCCTCCGCGACGATCCGGTACGCGGCCACCTCGATCGCCGCCGGCAGCCCCTGGAGGTTGCCCTCGACGTGCAACCGGACCGCGAGGGCCGGGCTGTCGAACCGGGCGCACTCGTTGCGCAGCGCGGCGGCGAGCCCCCGGTCCAGCGCCGGCGGCCGGAGCTGGTCGACGAGCTGGCGTACCTCGGCGGTGCAGGTCTGCAGGTCAGCCGTGAGCGCGTCGAGGATCCGGCCGGTGCGGGGCTGCCCGGCGACGAGCTTGTGCGCCGCCCGGACCTGCATGGCCATCCCGGCCAGGGTCGGGCCGAGCCCGTCGTGCAGGTCGCGGCGGAGTCGCCGGCGCTCCTCCTCACGGGCGGTGATCAGCCGTTCCCGGGACTCCTGCAGGTCGTGGATGAGCCGGACGGCCTCGGCCGCCACCGCCGCGTGCACCGCCAGGTCGCCCAGCAGCCGCCGTTCGACCGGGGTGAAGCGGCTCGCCGCGCTCCGGTTCGCGACGAGCAACCGGCCGACCCGTTCCCCCCGGGTGACCATGTCGAACGACTCGACCGGAGTGTTCGCGGTGCCGTGCGCGGCGAGGACGCGAGGTCCCTCCCGCCCCTCGACCTCGACCGCGACGTGCGGCACCCGCAGCGACCGCGCGATGGTGTCGGTCAGCAGGGGCAGCACCGCACCCGGTTCGACGGTACGGCCGAGCAGGTCGCCGAGCCGCGCCATCACCTGGTATGGATCGTCCCGGTCGCCGTAGAGCAGCCGGTTGACCCCCCGCTGCACCCGGCCCCGGGCCGGTTCGAAGGCGACCGCGATCAAGCCGGTCGCGACCAGGGAGGCGTTCGAGGTGCTGCCCGCCATCAGCAGGTCACGGAGCAGGGTGATCAGCCCGACGAACGCGGCGATCACCAGCAGGCTCATCACCAGCCAGACGATGGTCCGGTTGATGACCTGGTCGAGGCCGTACAGCCGGTATCGCAGCACCGCGACGGCCAGCCCGATCGGTAGCGCCACCACCATGATCACCCACGCCCCGGGCAGGTTGATGGCCTCCAGCACCAGCCCGAGCAGCAGCAGGATCGCCGACGCCAGCAGGCAGGCGAGCTGGGCCCGGGTCTCACCGTCTGCCCGCCGCCAGCGCAGCACCAGCGAGACCAGTACCGCGATCAGCCCGAGTAGGGTCACCCCGATGGCGAGGAGGGCGACCAGTACGAGCGTCCGGGCCCGCTGCGTCGGCGCCGGCTCCGGGTCGCTGACCAGGCTGTAGGGATCGTCCAGGGCGGCGGTCGCGTAGGCGAGGGCGGCGACGACCGTCCCGGTTATGATCACCACGGCGACCGGGCGCCACCGCCGCGAGGGCAGCCGCCCGTCCGGGAAGACCAGCAGGGCGAGGAAGATCAGCCCGTACGGGATCCACCACGCCCACTGGCTCAACCAGGCCAGCGGCAGCCAGCTTCCCCAACTCTCCGCGAGCACGGCCACGCTCGCCGCCCCCCCGGCGGCGAGCATGAGCCGGCCCACAAGATGTCCGGGTATCCCGACCAGGACCAGCACGCCCATCGCGGTGAACGCGACGGCGATCACCGCGATCTCACCGGTCTGTTCGACCCAGATGCCACGGGCGCTGGCGTACTGCCCGGCCACCACGAGCGCGACGACGATGGCTGCCCCGACCAGCGCGGCGACCCTACCTGTGGGCCATCGCCTGGTGTCCTCGGTGGACGTCACCCCTGCTACCCCTGTCCGATCAAGTTCTCAGTGTGTCCAGCCGGCGGCGTGCAGTGAGTTGTGGAACCATCCGCCACGATCCATCAGTCGCATGCCCCCCGACGGGGAGTCACCGCCCGGGAAGTGCGCGGCATCTTCGGCCAGCGTGCCGCCGCCGAGCTGCGGCAGGGCGTCGATCGCCTCGTCCACGGTCAGCCCGGAGTCGGCGACCAGCTCCGGGTGCCGGCGGATGTAGTCCCCGACGTGCTGGACGACGGCCTGCAACCGGCCCTGGATCAGCTCCGGGTCGGGATCCTCCAGCGTCGGCACCAGGCCCTCCAACTCCCAGGAGTGGCTGAGTACCGGCGCGAGTCGACGGCCCGCCTTGTCGAAGAACTCCAGGCCGCCCTGGGCCTTGGCGCCGATGTCCTTCTCGCTCAGCATCTCCGCGACGCTGCCGTAGGCGTGCGCGAAGCTGTTGTCGCTGGCGATGACGATCGGTTCGATCTCCGTACGGCGAACCGGGCGAATCGGCTTAGCGGTCATGACACTCCTCTCGTGATCCAACCTCGACGGTCTCGGCGCAGGTGGGCGACGGTTTCCTCCGGCAGCCTAGGCCCGGTGTTCAACGGGGCGCGTAAGGTCCGTCGGCTGAGCATCATGTCCCGTCCGACGTCCCGCGGACCCGGGACCGGTGTCCCAGTCCACTCGGGAAAATCCGGCGTGTCTCCGTACGGTCCGGTACCCGACCGGATCTTCGACAGCCAGCCGACCCGGAGCGAAGCGGCCGGCCCGGGCGGGCGTACCCGATATGGGGTCGATGCCCGGACGATACGCCGGACCGGCACTCTCGTCGGCGGTGCCAGCTGCCACTCACCACGGCCGGCGCTTCGCCAACCGCTAACTGGGGAGACCTATGACGCCCGAGTCGTCGGCAACCGCGAGCCGGAGTTCCGGCCTCGCCATGCCGGTGCGCGGGCGGACCCGGGCTCCGGCCAGCAGCGCGGGGTGGTCCGGGCGGCGGGAGCCGGCCGACCTCGTCGTCGAACTGCTGGACCGGATCAGCCTCGCCGGCTGGACCGTGCGGCAACGGGCCGGGCGGACCCTGGTCGCTCCGGCGCTGCCGGCGAACCGGTTGCAGGGGTGGAAGCTGCACGTCTCGGCGACGCCGTCGAACGCGCCGGAGGTGCTCGCCGCCTGTGTACCGGTGCTGGTCGAGACCGGTACCGCGTTCGGCTTCGTCGCCACCGCGGCGGGACTCGCCGAACTCAACGGTCCCCGGGCGCCACGGGCCGGAGCCGGAAAGTTCCTTACCGTCCACCCGGCGACCGACGAGCTCTTTCGGGAACTGGCGAAACGTCTGGACGAGGCGACGGTCGGCTACGTGGGGCCGGCGGTCCTCTCCGACCGTCCGTACCGGTCGGGCGGGGTGGTGCACTACCGGTACGGCGCCTTCGGCGGGGTCGACGTGCTGGACAACGACGGCCGGTACCGGCGCTGTCTGGTCGACCCGGAGGGCAACCTGGTCGAGGACCGGTGCGAGCCGGTCTTCCGGCCACCGGCCTGGGTCGAGTTGCCGTTCGACTCGCTGTCGGAACGACCGGCCCCGGCGCTGCTCGGGTCGCCGGTGTGGCCGACCGGCCCGACCGGGCCGGGCTGGTCGGTCGCGTCGATGCAGGTCTTGGGGACGTCTACCGCCGATCCGGTCATCGGCTCGACGGGGACGGCCGGGTCCGTGGGGGGCGGACCGGGGGGCCCGGCCGGGCCCGGGGTGCCAGCTCGGTCGGGGGGCTCGACCGAGCCGGAGGGCCCGGCCGGGTCGGGGGGACCTGCGCGGCCGGGGGAATCCGTGCGGTCCGGGGGAGCCGCGCGGCTGGGGGGACCTGCCGGGTCGGGGGGCCCGGTCGGGCCGGCGGGGGCGGCCGGGTCAACGGGGGCGGGGGGGGGGGCCGGGGGGGGGGGGGCCCCCCCCCCCCCCCCCCCACCCCCCGCCCCCCCCCCCCCCCCGGAACCACGC
>NZ_JAWQRR010000058.1:0-82354 GCF_033446045.1 Plantactinospora sp. KLBMP9567
GGGGGGGGGGGGGGGGGGGGGGGGGGCGGGGGGGGGGCGCGGGGGCGGCCCCCCCCCCCCCCCCCCCCGGACCGGCCGAGGTGCTGATCGGCGGCAGGTACGCGGTCACCGGGGCGATCCGGCAGGCGAACAAGGGCGGCGTCTACCGGGCCCGGGACCTGCGTACCGGCGCCACGGTCCTGATCAAGGAGGCCCGGCCCTACGTCGGCACCGACGCGTACGACCGGGACGTCCGGGACCTGCTCGGACACGAGGCGCGGGTGTTGCGGCACCTGCTTCCGCTGGGCGTGACGCCCCGGCCACTGCGCGAGTTCGTGCAGGGTGATCACCGGTTCCTCGTCGAGGAACTGCTCCCGGGGCGGTCGCTCCGCGCCGACGTGCCGGACCTTCCGGTGGCCGGTCCGGGCCGGCCCGGCTGGCCGCAGCTGCTCGGTCGGCTGGCCCGGCTGGTCGGGGCGGTGCACCCGGTCGGCGTGGTGCTCCGGGACCTGGCGCCGGAGAACGTGCTGCTGTTGCCGGACGGGGAACTCCGGCTGGTCGACCTGGAGTCGGCCGCGTTGCGCACCGGGGGACCGGACGACTGGTCGTACCTCGACCTGCGGTACTCCGGCGCGGCCGGGTTCGTCGCGCCGGAGCAGTGGCGGGGCGCGGCACCGGATCCGGCGGCCGACCTGTTCAGCCTCGGCGTGGTGGCGCTGTGGCTGGCTGGCCGGATCTCCCCGGCCGGCATCGACGTGGCGGGCGTCGGGCTCGCCGCGACCGGGGGCGCCGGGTACGACGTGGCGAGCGCTGACGTGACAGGCGCCCGCTCGTCGGCCGGGTTCGCCGGCGCGTCGCCCGGGTCCGCCGGACCGCCGGTGCGGTCGGTGGAGGAGTGGGTGGCGGCGCTGCTGGAGCCGTCCTTCGGCGGGCCACCGGTTCCGGCACCGCTGCGCCGGATCGCCACCGGCCTGCTGCGTACGGAGCCCGCCGACCGGATCGGGCTGGGCGAGGTGGTCGGGCTCTGCACCGAGGCGTCCGACGACTGCGGTGGACGGCGAGGCGCCGAAGCTGCGACCGCCGCCCGTCGACCGGACGAGCCTGCCAGCTCGGGCGCCGGCTCCCGCCCCGACTCCGGTCCCAGTTCTGGCCTCGGCTCCGGCCCGAAAACCGGACTCGACACCGGGACCGGCCCCGAGCTCGGTCCCAGGACCGGTCCCGGACTCGGGAGCGGCACCGGTCCTGGGACCGGCACTGGTGCCCTGAGTGGCGCTGGTGATGGGAGTGGCGCTGGTCCTGGGATCGGCACCGGTGCCGGGAGTGGCACCGGTCGCGGTGCAGAGGCCCTTACCCTGCCCGGGGCTTCGCCGCCGGAGGCGGCGGCCACGCTGTCGGAGCCGGCCTGGTGGGGCCTGGTCGAGGAGAGCGTCCACCGACTACACCCGGCACCGGATCCACTGTCCGGTCTCGACTTCGGGGTCCGGCCGGGCACCCGGTCGAGCCCGCATGCCCGGCTGGCCGGTGCCGGCCGGCCCGGTCGGAGGCCGGGGCCAAGCTGGGCGGGTCCCGGGTCCGACCGACAGCTCGCCCCAGACCGGGGATGCGGCGGCCTCGCCCGATCGGTCGCGGCGCTGACCCGGCTCGTCGTCGTCGACGGGCGGGCGGCCGGCGAACCCGCTCGACAGGCCGGCGCGGCACCAGTGCTGGACCTCCTGCTGGACCGGCTGCTGCACTCGCTCGACGGCGAACCGCACCGGCTGCCCGGACTCTCCGCCGGATCCGCCGCAGCCGTCTGGGCGCTCTGTGACGCCGGGCGGCGGCTCGGCCGGCCGTACCTGGTGGACCGGGCCGCGGAGCTGGCGGTCCGGTTGCCGGTGCGCTGGCCGGAGCCGGGGCTCGGGTACGGTCTCGCCGGGCTCGGCACCGGCCTGCTGCACCTCTGGCAGCACACCTATCTGCCCGCGCTGCGGGACCGGATCACGGCGGTGGCCGGGCACCTGCTCGACACCATCGACCCGGGCGGCGCGATGGTGTGGACGGTCGACCCGTCCTTCGACTCGGTACGCGCCGGACTGCGGTCGTACGGCCTCGAGCACGGCACCGCCGGAATCGGCGCGTTCCTGCTCGCCACCGGAGAGTCGCTCGGTCGGCGGGACCTGACCGCCGCCGCGATCCGTTGCGCGGAGACCCTGCTGAATGCCGCCGAGTCTGTCGGCGGGACCGTGCACTGGCCGAGCCCACCCGTCGGCACCGGGCCCGAGCGGCCGCGCTGCCCCGACGACCCGGCCGGGATCGGCTCCTTCCTGTGCCGCGCGTACCTGCACACCGGCGACGCCGGGTACCGGGAGGCGGCGGTGGCCGCTGCCCGGGTGGTCGTCACGAGCCGATGGACCCGGCATCGTGGCGGCGGGATCGGACCGTGCGCTGGGATCGTGTCCGGGGTCGGCTCGGGGCCGGCCGGTGACGGGGAGTTCCTGCTCGACCTGACCCGGGCCACCGGCGACGCCCGGTACGCCGGCTGGGCCGAGGCCCTCGCCGCGAGGTGGTGGGCGACCGGCGCCGGCCCGGCCGGGGACGCCGATCGGCCGGGTTGCGGCGATCCCGATCCGGCCGGCCGACTCGCCTTCCTGCTCCGGCTCCGCCTCGGCGGTTCGCGGCTGTTCCACCCCGACCCGTCCGGGCAGTCGGGTTACCACGGGACGGACCGGCCCGTCATGACCCCGGCCGTAACGGCCGGGATCGGAGCCTGGCGGACCGGATCAGGTCGATCCGTCGCGCCCTCTGCCGGCGGCCCCGCCTGCCGATGCTGAGATCTCGATCGCTGACGACCCGGGCTGTGTCGACGGCCGGGATTCGGCTGACCGCCCCGGATGTGCCGTCGGCGCAGATCGTCCGGTACTGGACCCGCTTCGCGCACACCGGCAACCCGAACGGACCGGGCAGCCCCGGCTGGGCGCCGTACGACCGGTCGAGGTACGTCCAGTCACTCGCCCCGGGACAGGGCGGGATCCGGCGGAAGGACCTGGCCCGGGAACACCACTACGACTTCTGGCGGTCGCTGGGCTGACGCCCGGCGCGGTGCCGGAAGGCCACCGGCCGGCCGGCGTGGCAGTGGCTCGGGCTGGTCGGCGGGACAGAGGATCGGGGTCGCCCGGGGCGCGACCCCGATCCGTCGGATCACCCCGCGCAACGTCCCCGTCCTGCGGAGCGGAGCGGACTCGTCGGTGCCGCGCCGGGCCCCGACGCGCTCGCCGGCCGGGTGCGCCGCCGGACCGGGGCGCTGCCCGGCCAACCACTGGACGGTCGCACAGGCGGCCGCCCGGTCCGGATCGCCCAGCTCGTCGAAGAGCCGCCGGGCGGTCCGGGCCGCCGTCCAGGCCGCGGCGGACTCGGCCCGGGAGAGCAGCAGCAGGGCGTTGCCGAGCGACAACAGGGCCTGCGCACGGTCGGCAACACCGCGACCGCGCAGCGCGGCGCGCCCGTGCTCGACCGCGCGCTGCCACAGCTCGGTCAGCCCGCGCTGGTGCAGGAAGTTGGTCGGTGCCACGGCGAGCCGCCAGGCCAGCTCGGTGTCGCCGAGTGCGGCGGCGTGCTCGGCGGCGCCGACCACCAAATGCCGTTCGGCGCCGAGCCAGCCGAGTGGGTCGGCGTCGACGGCACGCAGAAGGTCGTCGTCCGGGCCGAAGCCCTCCGGCAGGCCGAGCGCGCCGGCCGGGAAGACGTGGTCGGGCACCTGCCGGTCGGCGCGCAGCGCCAGATCCAGCAGCCACCAGTACGCCCGGCGGTGCGCCGTCGCCCGGGTCGGTGGAGGATCGTCGAGGCTGACCCGCTCCCCGGCGTACAGCCGGACCAGCTCGGGCATCCGGTAGCGGGGCAGCCCCGGGCGGGGGTCCGGCGCGGGACGCAGCAGCCCGGTGTCGGTCAGGTCGGCGAGAGCCTGCTCGGCCGTGCTCCGATCGGTGTCCAGCAGCGGAACGGCGAGCCAGCCGGGGAACTCCGCCACCGGAAGTGTGCCGAGGCGCCGGAGCAGGGTCGCGGGGTACGCCGCCAGCCGCTGGTACACCCCGGCCAGCCCTCGCCGTACGTCCCGGTCGCCGTCGGCGAGCCGGTCGAGCCGGCGCGCGCCGTCGGTGAGCCGTTCGACGGCCTGGGCCAGCGACCGGTCGGCCCGGACCGCGAGTCGGCTTCCGGTGACCCGGATCGCCGACGGTAGCCGGTCACAGAGTTCGACCAGCCGGTGTGCGGCCGACAGGTCGCTGGCCACCCGTTCCGGCAGCATGCCGGTGAGCAGTCGGACCGCCGGCTCGACCGGCAGCGCGTCGAGGGCGACCGGGTGGGCGCCGTCCAGCCCGGCCAGCGGGCGCCGGGCGGTGACCAGCGCCGCCGAGGCCGGTCCGGTGGGCAGCAGCGGGCGTACCTGGACCTCGTCGACGGCACCGTCGAGCAGGACCAGGATCCGGCGTCGCGCCACCACCGACCGGTAGCGGTCACGCCGCTCGGTACGCCCGACCGGAATCGAGCCCTCGGGTACGCCGAGCGCGCACAAAAACGCGCCGAGTACCTCGTACGGGTCCACCGGTACGCCCCGGTCGTCGACGAGTTGGGCGTACAGGCAGCCGTCGGGGTGAGCGGGGCCGACGTCCCAGCCGGCCCGGACCGCCAGCGCCGTCTTGCCGATCCCGGGCAGGCCGGAGAGGACCACCACGGCCGGTCCGGTCCGGCCGGTGCCATCGCCGAGGGCGCGTCGGATCCGGGTCAGCTCTGCCTGCCGCCCGACGAAGTCGGCCACCGCGGGCGGCAGTTGCCACGGTGTGGCCGGCAGCTCTCCGTCCGACTGGCCGACCGCCGCCGCACCGAGCAGGTACGCCCGCACGACGGGCGACCCGGTAACCGCCGGCGCGGCCGCCGACGGTGTGGGCACCGCCGTTGCTCGGGCCGCCGCTGCGGTGCCAGGCCGCGCGGTGGCGACGGGTGGTGTGGTCACGGATGTGGCGGCGACCGGTGGTGCGGTGCCAGCGCGGGTGGCGGCGACCGGGGGCGTGGTCACGGTGGGTGCGGGCCGGGGTGGGAGAGTTCCGGTCGGGCCGGAGGTGTCGCCGGTGCAGTCGGCGGGCTGGCCCGGCGTACCGTCCCGGCCGCTGGGCCGGCGGCGGGCCGGGCCACCCGGTTGCCCGCCTGGCCGGCGACTTGGCGTCCCGCCCGGCCTGCGTCCCGGTCGTCCGGCCAACCGGCGGCGGGCCGGCGGCCCACCCGGTCGCCGGCCCGGCCGGTTCGGCTCGGTGCCGACCGGGTCGACGGCGGTTGCCGACGGATCTCCCGGCACCGCCTGCGTACCGCCCGGAACCGGAACCGGCACTGGCAGCGGAACCAGCGCCGGGTCGGCGCCCGGGGCGACCGGCAGTGCCGCCGCAGCGCCGGACAGGTCGGGCGTCGTGGCCGGGAGATCGAGCGCGGGATCGCGGTTGAGGATCCGGCGGTGCAACGCCGCCAGTCGCGGGCTGGGCTCGATGCCGACCTCGTCGGCGAGCCGCTGCCGGAATTCCTGGTAGGCCGCGAGCGCCTCGGTCACCCGACCGGAGCGGTAGAGCGCGAGTACCAGATTCTCCCGGAAGCGCTCGTTGAACGGATCGGCGACGGCCAGCCCGACCAGCTCGGCGAGCAGGTCGGCATGCCGGCCGAGGGCGAGTTCGAGTTCGATGCAGCGGGCCCGGACCGCGGCCCGCCGCTCGGTGAGCAGGGTGGCCGCCGTCCCGACCAGTTGGCCGGGCACCCCGGCCAACGCGGGCCCACGCCAGAGTTCCAGCGCGGACCTGAACCGCCCGACGGCTTCGGCGGGCCGGCCGGCCGAAGCCACCCGCTCCGCCTCGGCGACGTGCTGCTCGAACAGCAGCGCGTCGAGTTCGTGGCTCGTCGCGGCGAGCCGGTAGCCGGCGGTCTCGGTGAACACCACCGGTCGCTCCACGCCGGCCTGGTCGAGCAGCCCGCGCAGTTGGGACACCACGATGCGCAGTTGGGCGCGGGCCGTCGGCGGCGCGTGCCAGCCCCACACCGCCTCGACCAGCCGCTCGGTCGGCACCGTCCGGTTGGCCTCCAGGAGCAGGGTCGCGAGCAGGGTCGAGACCCGGGCGCTCCGGATCCGGAGTGGAGCACCGGCAACCTCGACCGACAGGGGACCCAGGATTCTGAACCGCATACTCGTCTCCGCCGCGTCGCCGCGCGACAGCCGTACGGCTGCCTGGGGCCGAGCCTTGTGCAACGTCCGGGGCCGAACCAGGGACAGCTGACCCGGCCGCCCGGGAGGATCGCCCGACACGCCGGGCCGGACTCGGGGCACCCGCCGCTCGGTGGAGCGGCCGCCGGCCGATCGGTGCACCTCTTCGAGCTGGACGGCGCCGCGCGTTTGCCCGGGTGCCGGCGATCCCGATCGGCTCGGCGAACCCCTTCTCCGGCTGAGGTGACGACGGACCGCGAGGTGGCGGAGACGTTCAGTTGAGGACCAGATTGACCAGTACGGTCAGTGCGATCGAGCCGAGGATGGAGATCAGGATCATCAGCAGGCAGCCCAGTCCACCGCCGAGCGGGCGGACCTCGACGCGGCCGAATCGCATCCCGATCACAGCTCCCGGAGCCGGGGCAGCAGCTCGTGCTCGGCCCAGTCCAGGAACATCGGCTGGCTGTCGACGCCGACCTGCACGAACGCCACGTCGGTGAAACCGGCGTCGACGTACTTCCGGAATGCCTCGACGTGCGAGTCCAGTTCCGGTCCGCAGGGTACGAGTTCCGCGATGTCCTCGGGGCGGATGGCTTCGCTGGCGCTGACGAAGGACTCCGGCCCGGGCAGCTCGGCCTTGACCGTCCAGTTCAGGGCGGCCCAGCGCCACTGGTCGTGCACCGTCTTGCGGCAGTCGTCGGCGTCCGGCCCGTAGCAGACCGCCGCCTGCCCGTAACGGGGCTTGCCGGCGCCGCCGCGCTCGTCGTACATCCTGACCACTGCGGCATCCGGGTTGTCGCAGACCAGCGCGTCGGCGTACTCGCCTGCCAGCTCGACCGAGTGCGGCCCGGAGGCCGCGAGGGCGATCGGGACGGGGGTGGCCGGCCGGTCCCAGAGGTACGCCTCGGGCACCTCGAAGTGGTTGCCGGAGTAGGAGAGGTTGTCACCGTCGAGCAGCGGCCGGATGATCTGCAACGCCTCCTCCAGCATCTCGTGCCGCTGGTGCACGTACGGCCAGGCGCCCGCCACGTGCTCGTTGAGGTTCTCCCCGGCACCGAGCGAGAGGGTGAACCGGCCGTCCGACATCACCCCGATCGTCGCCGCCTTCTGCGCGACCACCGCCGGGTGGTAGCGCCGGATCGGGCAGGTGACGTAGGTCATCAGCCCGACCCGGGAGGTGGCGTGCGCGACCGCGCCGAGCACCGCCCAGGCGTAGGGGGAGTGACCCTGCGAGGCGAGCCAGGGGTAGTAGTGGTCGGAGATGACCAGGTAGTCGAAACCGGCCTGTTCCGCCCGGACCGCCTGGTCGACCAGTTCCTTCGGTCCGGTCTGTTCACACATCAGCGTGTAGCCCACCCCGACCATGCCGGCCTCCTCCGTCGTCCGATTCCGGTTGTCTACCCCGCCTGGCGCGGGTAAACCCCCGTCGTCCGGGACGAAGGGGCAGTGATGTCCTTGACTATCTGTCAGGGGTGGAGGTAAGTTCCCTTAACCGGTTAAGAATTGCCGGTGCATCATCCTTGTGGTGGGGATGACGGCGCCCGTGGCGGTCGGTCATCGCACCGCCCGGGCGCCGCCCGTCCGTTCGGTCCTTCCCCGCGGGTCAGGGCCGTATTAATGTCCGACCATGGTGATCTCTCGACGGGTCGGTGCCGCGCTGGTGACGGCGACCGTCACGTTCTCGCTCGGTGTCACCCCCGCGTCCGCCACCGGCCGCGGTCACAGCGGCGCCGGGACGCCGGGCGCTCCGGGTGCCGGCGACGGCTACTTCCCGGCCGCCGGCAACGGCGGGTACGACGTCCTCCACTACGGACTCGAGATCCGCTACGAGCCGACCAGCCGGGCTTTCGCCGGGATCGCCACGGTCAGCGCCCGGGCCACCGACCGGCTCTCTCGGTTCAACCTGGACCTGCGCGGCTTCGAGGTGCGTTCGGTGACCGTCGACGGCCGGCCGGCCCGGTACGACCGGGACGGCCAGGAGCTGCGGATCTCGCCGAAGTACGGCCTGTCCCGCGGCGAGCGGTTCACCGTGCTGGTCCGGTACGACGGCACCACCGGCCGGCCGACCGACATCGAGGGCGCGCTCTACGGCTGGGTCTCCACCCCGGACGGCTCCTTCGTGGCGAACGAGCCCGACGGCGCCCCTACCTGGTATCCGGTCAACGACCACCCGACCGACAAGGCCAGCTACGACTTCCGGATCACGGTTCCGGCCGGCAAGACCGCGGTCGCCAACGGCGAACTCGTCGCGCAGCGGACCAGGAACGGCTGGACGACCTTCGTCTGGCGGGCCCGGGACCCGATGGCCAGCTACCTCTCCACCGCCTCGGTCGGCGACTACGACCTGCGGCGCAGCACCGGTCCGGGTGGACTGCCGATCATCGACGCGGTCGACCGGGACCTCGGCCCGGACGCCGCCGACGGGCTGGCCCGGACCAGGGAGATGATCGAGTACTTCTCCGACCTGTTCGGCCGGTACCCGTTCACCTCCTACGGGGCGATCGTCGACGACGACTCCGACGCCGGGTACGCGCTGGAGACGCAGACCCGGCCGATCTACTCCGGACCGCCCGGCGAGGGTACGGTGGCGCACGAGCTGGCCCACCAGTGGTACGGCAACAGCGTCAGCCCGGCCCGCTGGCAGGAGATCTGGCTGAACGAGGGGTTCGCCAGCTACGCCGAGTGGCTCTGGGAGGAGCACACCGGCGGGCGTACCGCCCAGGCACGGTTCGACACCAACTACGCCCGTCCGGAGACGGCGAGCTTCTGGAACCCGCCGCCCGGTGATCCGGGCGCCACGAACCTCTTCGCCGGTTCGGTATACACCAAGGGCGCGATGACGCTGCACGCGCTGCGTACGAAGATCGGCGACCGGGCCTTCTTCACCCTGCTCCGCACCTGGTACGCGGCGAACCGCGACGACACGGCGACCACCGCCGACCTCGTCCGGCTGGCCGAGAAGGTGAGCGGGCGGCAGCTCGACGCCTTCTTCCAGACCTGGCTCTACACCCCGGGCAAGCCCACCGCCTGGTGACCGGCGGCTGTCCACCCCTCCGCCCGGCACCGGGGGAGTGTTACTTAACCGGTTGCGTTAACCGGTTCATCAGCCTACCCTGATCGGTGCCGCCGCAGGGAGTCGGGCGGTAACTGTCGGGCTGCAGTTACCGATCCCCTCACTTCTGTCCCCGTCCCGGGGCCCTCCCTGAGGTAGGTCATGAAAAGACGAATCTTCGCCGTCGGATCGGCGTTGCTCGCGCTCGTCGCCGCCGCGGCCGTCTCGCTGTTCGTGGTGGCCCCGCCGGCACAGGCGGCGGCCGGCTTCACGGTCAGCGGCGGCCGGCTCATCGACGCCCGCGGCAACGAGTTCATCATGCGCGGCGTCAGCCACCCGCACACCTGGTACGCCAGCCAAACCGGTTCATTCGCCAACATCAAATCCCTGGGTGCGAACACCGTACGGGTGGTGCTGAGCAGCGGTGCCCGGTGGACCCAGAACAGCGCCAGCGACGTCGCCAACGTCATCTCGCTGTGCAAGGCCAACCGGCTGATCTGCGTACTGGAGGTGCACGACACCACCGGGTACGGCGAGGAGGGCGCGGCGATCACCCTCGACCAGGCGGTCAGCTACTGGATCAGCGTCCAGAGCGCGCTGGCCGGCCAGGAGAACTACGTCATCCTCAACATCGGCAACGAGCCGTTCGGGAACAACGAGAGCGTCAGCGCCACCTGGCCGACCGCCACCCGCAACGCGATCACCCGGCTGCGCAACGCCGGCTTCGACCACACCATCATGGTCGACGCGCCGATGTGGGGTCAGGACTGGCGCTTCATCATGCGGGACAACGCGCAGAGCGTCTTCAACTCCGACCCGGACCGCAACACCGTCTTCTCGATCCACATGTACGGCGTCTTCGACACCGCCGCCGAGATCACCGACTACCTCGGCCGGTTCCGCCGCGCCAACCTGCCGATCGTGGTGGGGGAGTTCGGGCACAACCACTCGGACGGCAACCCGGACGAGGACACCATCATGTCGTACGCCCAGCAGAACGGGATCGGCTACATCGGCTGGTCGTGGAGCGGCAACGGGGGCGGCGTCGAATACCTCGACATGGTCACCAACTTCGACCCGAGCCAGTTGACCTCGTGGGGGCAGCGGATCTTCAACGGGGCGAACGGGATCCGGCAGACCGCCCGGGAGGCGACGGTCTACAGCGGCGGCAACCCGACGACTCCGCCGGCGACCCGTCCGCCGACCGGCAGCCCGACCACCCGCCCGCCGACGACCCCGCCCACGACCACCCCGCCGGCCGGTACCCGGGGCTGCACCGCCACGTACGCCATCGCCGGGCAGTGGCAGGGCGGCTTCCAGGGCGACGTCCGGGTCACCGCCGGCAGCGCCGCGATCAGCGGCTGGACCGTCACCTGGACCTTCGCCAACGGGCAGCAGGTCAACCAGTCGTGGAACGCGACCGTCACCAGCAGCGGGTCGACCGTGACCGCGCGGAACGTCTCGCACAACGGCAGCCTCGCCGCCGGGGCCAGTACCGCGTTCGGGTTCATCGGGACCTGGAACGGCAGCAACAGCGCACCGGCGCTGAGCTGCACCGCCGGCTGACCGCGCGGTTCCCGGGTGGCCGGGCCCGCGCGCTGCGGACCCGGCCACCGCCGCTGCGGATATTGCGGGCTCAGACCGACACGCGCTGGAGCCGTTCGCAGACGATCGTCACGGTCTCCATCAGCACCTCGCCGGCACCCGCCTTCACCGCGCCGATCTCCAGCTTCGACGGCCAGGCGTGCTCCAGGTGGTAGCGGGCCACCGGCGTGCCGTCGGTGGCGTACATGACCAGGGAGCCGTTCCGGGCGGCCCCCGGGTCGCCGGAGATCGCCAGCGCCTGCCAGTTCCACAGTTCCAGCGAGCTGTTCTTGCCGCGTTTCAGGACCAGGGTCGCCGGCTTCGCCTTACCGGGAAGTCTCCTCGTCCCGGCCTCCCGGCCGGTCGACTCCAGCTCGGCCGGGAGCACCTCGCTGCTGATCCCGGAAAGCTCCGGGAAGGCCGCGATCTCGACGCCGTCGATCTGGAGCGAGTACCGTGCGGCGCTCAGCGCCTTGTCGGGCTGTGCGGATTTCGGGGTGATCGACATCGGCCTCTCCCGTCGGATGGTTGGTACCGATGCCGGGTGACCGGCCGGGCTGGCGCGGTCACCGGCGGATGCAGGATACGCCGCAACCACGCGTCGACCAGTCGGCAACTACTCAGCGCATCCGAGCCAGATGGCGGCGTGCGCGGCGGGGATCGTCAGGTTGAGCGCCGTCCGCACGTCCGGTGCGTCCGGACGGGACGGTCAGCTCCGGCCGGGCAGCCGGGGCAGTACCTCGCTGGCCACCTCGGCGAGGATCGCCTCGTCCCCGGCGTACCAGCTCGACTCGCGCGGCCAGTGCGTGACGACGTCGGTGAAGCCCAGCTCGGCGGCCCGGCCGACGGCCTCGGTGAAGTGTCCGACACTGGACAGTGAGAAGACCGGCGCGGAGTCCAGCGAGAGATAGCGGTCCAGACTGCCGGGATCACGTCCGGCGGCGGCGAGGATCCCGTCCATCCGGCCGGCGAGGTCGGCGACGGATCGCCACCACGCCGCCAGGTCGTCGCCGTCCCGGACGCCGGTGGTCACCCAGCCCTGGCCGTACCGGGCGGCGAGCCGCAGCGAGCGTGGCCCGTTCGCGGCGACGACGAACGGCACCCGGGGCTGCTGGACGCAGCCGGGATTGCTCCGCGCGTCGACCGCCGCGTAGTAGTCGCCCCGCCAGTTCACCCCGTCCTCCCGGAGCAGCAGGTCGAGCAGTTCGGTGAACTCGGTGAACCGGTCGACCCGGAGCCGTGGCGAGAGCGTCTCCGCACCGAGTACGGCCGAGTCGAACCCGATCCCGCCGGCGCCGAGCCCGAGCAGCAGCCGGCCGTCCGAGACGTCGTCCAGCGCGGTGATCTGGCGGGTGAAGTGCACCGGGTGCCGGAAGTTGGGCGAGGCGACCAGGGTGCCCAACCGGATCCGGGAGGTGACCATCGCGGCCGAGGTCAGCGTGCCCATCGCGTCGAACCACGGCCCGTCGACCAGGTCACGCCAGCCGAGGTGGTCGTACGTCCAGGCGTGGTCGAAGCCCCACTCCTCGGCCTGGCGCCACCGGCGCTCGGCCACGGACCACCGCTGGTCGGGAAGGATCACGATGCCCACGCGCATGATCCCAGAGCTTACGTCCCCGTGCCGCCGCCTGGGCCGCCCGCGTGGTGCGGCGGCACATGGGGGTGGACGGCGGGCGTCGGCCGAGTCGGATTCGTGTCCGGGCAGGTCACCCGAACTGATGACGGGCGAACGCTCCCAGCCACCTCACAGCTACGGTGAATACTGTCACCGGAGTGGCGTGTTGATCCATCGTGGAAAAATGCGCGCTGACACCCGCGGCACCTATCCGCCGTAAACAGGAGTATCTCTATGGTCTTCAAGAAGATGTTGAGCGCCCTCGGCGTCGGCGGTCCGAGCGTGGACACCGTGCTGACGAACCCGAACACCCGGCCGGGCCTGGTGCTCGACGGGCAGGTGAACCTGCGCGGCGGGGATTCCGCGGCCGACATCGAGCAGGTCACCGTCGCACTGGTCACCCGGGTCGAGATGGAGGCCGGGGACAGCGAGTACGCCGGCACCATGGAGTTCTACCGGCTCCCGGTCAGCGGTGCGATGCGCCTGGAAGCCAAGCAGGAAATCTCGATCCCGTTCCAGCTCCCGATGCCCTGGGAGACCCCGATCACCGATGTCTACGGTCAACGGCTGCGCGGTATGACGATGGGGCTGCGTACCGAGCTGGCGGTGGCCCGGGCGGTGGACAAGGGCGACCTGGACGCCCTCGCGGTGCACCCGCTGCCGGTGCACGAGAAGATCCTGGAGGCGTTCGCCCAACTCGGCTTCCAGTTCAAGAGCGCGGACCTGGAGCGCGGACACATCTACGGCGTGCAGCAGACGCTGCCGTTCTACCAGGAGATCGAGTTCTTCGCCGCCCCGCAGTACGCGCACGCGATCCGTGAGGTCGAGCTGACCTTCGTCACCAACCAGCACGGCGTGGACGTCATCATCGAGTGCGACAAGCGCGGCGGGATGTTCAGCGGCGGGCACGACACCGTCGGCCGCTACACCGCCGAGCACGCCGGGGTCGACCAGGTCGACTGGCGGCAGCGGGTCGAAGGCTGGCTGGCCCAGACGGTGCAGAGCTACGGTCGGCACGGCGGGATGGGACAACATCACGGACATCCCGGCAAGCAGGGGCACCACGGCGGGCACGGCATGGGCGGCATGGTCGCCGGTGCCGGGCTCGGTCTGGCCGGGGGCATGATCGCTGGCGAGATGCTGGAGGACGCCTTCGAGGGCGACTTCGGCGAGTAGCGGGCAAAAGGCCGCGGTCCCCGCCGTCTCCGGCGGGGACCGCGACCCCCGTGGCAGGTCGCCACTGCTCGGGACACTCCGCTGCGCCCGACGTGTCAGGCGCCCGCAGCGTCGTTACCTGTTCGCCCGATCGGCCCGTCGCCAGGCGCTACCAAGCTTCGCCAGACCACGGCTACCCAGGTAGGCGATGGTCAGCAGGGTGATGAAGAACCACGCGTTGTCCGCGCGGAACACGTCCACACCAACCGAGTTCCGGCCGACCAACTCGGAGGCGAGCAGAACGCCACCCACCGCGGCCAGGTAGATATAGAACTCGGTCGTCTTGTATGCCGGCTTGGTCTCGCTACCCGGGTTGCGCCGTGCCGGCTCGTCCATCCGGCGCTGCATCTCCGACAGGGTCTGCTGTATCTGCTGGTTGGAGATGTTCTGGGCACCCATCTCCCGGGTCGGTGCCGACTGCATGTCCGTCGCCTGCTGGCCCATCGGCTGCCTGGACGGGGTCTGCGTGCTCATCTTTTCCTCCTCGGATTCGATGAGATCTCTTGCGACCGCCCCCGGTCACGGCACCGCCGCGCCGGTGGCACCCGTTGGCTACCCGACCGGCCCTGCCACAAACAGCCGCTGACCAGCCAACTACCGGCCCCGGGCCGCTCGGGGCGGCCGGTGCGTTTGCCGACCCGGGCACCGGGGACACCCCGGACAACGACAACTCGGCGAGGTGGTGGACGTGCGCGGCGAGGACGAACGGCGGGAGTCGGCACGGCGGACCGAAGACCGGATGGGGCGCGGCAAATACGGGCCCGGCGCGATGGAGGAGGTCACCCTCCCGGTCGACGAGGGGCGCGAGGCGCACGAACGCGACATCGAGGACCCGGCGGACCGGGCGCGGGATCCGGACGTACTGCGCAACGGCGGTCCGACCCGGAACCGGGGGGTGAGCACCACCACCGGTACCGACCGGCGGGCCGGACCGGCGAACGTACGCCGGCAACCCCGCCGACCGGGCGGAAAGGTGGCACCCACCACCACCGGGGACGCCACGACCGGCGGGACCAACCCGTCGGCGGCCGGGTCGACCAGCGACGCCTCCGGACAGGCGCGGCAGATCGGCAACTTCACCGACAAGTGAACGGCGGGCGGCCCGCAACGGCGAGCGGGCCCGACCTTTCTCAACCTCCCCTTGCGGTCGGTGGACCGCAAGGTCGGGCGCGGTGCGTGCGCGCCGCGCGGTTCAGGTCGAAAAAGGTTCAGTGACCCGGCCGCCGCGCCGGGCTCAGTCGACCCGGAGGATGCCCAGCCGCTGGGTCGCCCGGGTGAGCGCGACGTAGAGGTCGCTGCGCCCACGGGGAGACTCGGCGACGATCCGGTCCGGGTCGACCACCAGGACCGAGTCGAACTCCAGCCCCTTGGTCTGGGCGACGGTCAGCAGCACCACCTGGCTGGTCAGCTCCGGGTCGTCGCCGAGCGCCACCCCGGGCTCCGCCTCGGTGGCCGCCCGACCCAACTCGTCGACCAGCCCGGCCGGCACGATCACCCCGACCCGGCCCGTACCGACACCGGCCGCCTCGGCCCGGATCGCCTCGACCAGCCGCCCGGCCAGCTCGGCGGCATGCACCCGGGAGTCCCAGGGCTGCTCGCCGGTGTCGCGTACCGCCCGGGGAGGGGTCAGCGTCGGGTCGATCTCGGCGAGCACCTTGGCGGCGACCGCCAGGATCTCCGACGGCGTACGGTAGCTGACCGTCAGCTCCTCCAGCCGCCACCGGTCGCCGACGTACGGCTCCAGCACCGGCCACCACGACGAGGCGCCGGCCAGCGCCCCGGTCTGGGCGACGTCGCCGACCAGCGTCATCGAGCGGCTCGGGCAGCGGCGCATCAGCACCCGCCAGGCCATCGGGGAGAGCTCCTGCGCCTCGTCCACGATCACGTGCCCGAAGGCCCAGCTCCGGTCCGCCGCCGCCCGCTCGGCGGTGCTCAACTGGTCCCCGTCGGTCTGCCGCTCGGCCAGCCGGTCGGCGACGAGCAGGTCGGTGACGTCCAGCATCCCGTCCTCGGCTTCGGGCTCGTCCTCGAAGTCGATCGACTTGGAACCGGCGGCGATCTCCAACACGCCCTCGGCGTACTCGATCTCGGCCTGGCGCTGCCGGGCGGCGCGGGCCTGGGCCGCCCGGTCGTCCTCACCCAGCAGCTCCGCCGCCTCGTCCAGCAGCGGTACGTCGGCCGGGCTCCAGCCGCCCCACGGCTCGCGCCGCAGCGCCGCGCGCTCGGCCTCGTCGAGGTTCGCCGCCGCGACCGCGAGCCGCTGTTCCGAGGCGAACAGCCCGGCCACCACCTGCTGCGGGGTGAGGACCGGCCAGAGCCAGTCCAGCACTGCCTGCACCTCGGGCTCGGCCCGCAGCTCGCGCCGGAACTCGGCGAGGTCGGCCTCGTCGAGCAGGTTCTCCCCGCCCAGCGGGTCGGCGCCGAGCCGCTCGGCGAGCTGGTCGGCGAGGGCGTGGATGATCTCGATGTCGAAGAGCGGCCGGGCCAGGTTGTGTGGCCGGTCGGTGCGGCGGACCCGCTCCCGGGCGGCGGCGACGGTGGCCGGATCCAGCACCAGGCTGTCCCGCTCGATGCTGATCTCGATCGGCTCGTCCGGTACCCGCTGCCGGTCCCGGATCGCGGCGGCCAGCACCTTGACCATGTCGAGCCGGCCCTTGAGCTCGGCGACCTCCGCCGGCTCGGCGCGGGTCGCGGTGATGCCGGGGAAGAGTTCGCCGACGGTACGCAGCAGCACGCCGGTCTCGGCGAGCGTCGGCAGCACCTGCGAGATGTAGCGCAGGAAGGTCGGGTTCGGGCCGACCAGCAGCACGCCCCGGGTGGAGAGGATCTGCCGGTGCGTGTAGAGCAGGTACGCCGCCCGGTGCAGCGCCACCGCCGTCTTCCCGGTGCCGGGGCCGCCCTGCACCACGAGCACCCCGTCGAGGTCGGTCCGGATCACCCGGTCCTGCTCGGCCTGGATGGTCCGGACGATGTCGGTCATCCTGCCGGTACGGCTGGCGTTGACCGCCGCCAGCAGCGCCGCCTCGCCGGTCAGCCCGCCCCGGTCGCCGGCCTGCCCGGCGGTGTTCAGGTCCAGCACCTCGTCGTCGAGGCCGACCACCTCGCGGTCCCGGGTCCGGATGTGCCGGCGCCGGCGTACCCCGTCCGGGGCGGCCGCGGTGGCGAGATAGAACGGCCGGGCCGCCGGAGCGCGCCAGTCCAGCAGCACCGGTTCGTAATCGCCGTCTCCGTCGAATATGCCGATCCGGCCGATGTAGCGGCGGGTACCGTCGTCGAGGTCCAGCCGACCGAAACAGAGGCCCTGCTCGACCGCGCCGAGCCGGTCGATCTGCTCGGCGTACATCCGTACGGTGCCGTCGCGCTGTGAGCGCTCCTGCTGGGTGCCGCCGGCGTTGCCCAGTGCGGTGCGCAGTCGCCGGGTGGCCTGGGTGCGCAGTTCGTCGAGGCGCCCGTAGAGCATGGAGACGTACCGCTGCTCGCCGGGAAGGTCGTCCTCGGTGGGCTCGGTGGGCCGGGGCCGCCCGCCCGGCACCGACCCGTCGGCGCGGGAGGGCGCGGCAGGTCCGATCGACTCGTCGACCGGCTCGTCGAGACGCTGGTCGGCCGAAACACCGGATTGCTTTGACAAACCGTCTCCCCGTTGTTAGAATTTGCGCAGGACGGCATTGTGCCGTTCTTTTTTATTTCTGAACTGAGAAACGATAGCGCGTTTCTTCGCCGGCATCCATCAGCCGCACGATCCTCCGGATTACACGCTCTTCGGCGGCGTCGTTCAGGCGGGCGGGAGCCGATCGAGCGGCCCGAGGAAGCTGGCCGGACGTCAGTCGCCCACGACGCCGGTCCGGCTCAGCCGGTCACGTCGCGGCCGCCGAACCGCGCCCATGCTGCGGTGAGGAACACCACCACGTACCCGGCCGCCGAGAGCAGGCCGGGGCGGAGCGCGTCGACCGAGACCGGATCCCGGAGCAGCTCGACGAAGGCCGGCCAGTGGTGGGTCAGCAGGTAAGGGTGCAGCCAGTCGAGCTGCGGGATGCTGTCCAGGACGAAGCTGGTCACCGCGAGCATCGTGGTGGCGATCGTGGCACCCATCGGCTGCTCGGTGAGGGTGGAGACGAAGAGCCCGACCGCGCCCAGTGCGCAGAGCCCGATCGTCAGATAGGCACAGACGCCGAGCAGCCGCAGCAACCCCTCGGCCAGGCTCACCTGGCTGCCGGAGAGCAGCGTCACCGGCCCGCCCCCGAACAGCGCCAGCCCGGCGGCCAGGCCGACCGCCGCGACCAGCAGGGTCACCGTGGCCGCGAAGACGACGACGGCGCCGTACTTGACGGTGAGCAGCCGGGTACGCCCGACCGGTACGGTCAGCAGATAGCGCAGGGTGCCGAGGTTGGCCTCGCCGGCCACGCTGTCCCCGGAGATCGCCGCCACCGCGATCGGCAGGAACAGCCCGAGTTCCGCGCCGAGGGCGGCCAGCGCCACGAAGAACCCGTTCCCGCTGATCGCCGAGAAGAAGCCCGGATCGCGTCCGGCCTCGGTGGGACCGTCGGTGACCCGCATCGCGATCGCGATGATCAATGGTACGGCGGCCAGCGCCGCCATCCCGGCCTGGTTGCGCCGACGACCGAAGACCAGCCGCAGTTCGGAGCGGAAGAATCTGGCCCGGACCGGCGGCCCGGACTCCCCGGCCAGCATCGGCGCGTCAACCGCTGACATCGAAGCCCTCCCCGGTCAGCGAGACGAAGAGTTCCTCCAGGTCCGGGGCATCCACCGCGAAGCCGCGTACCGGTACGGCGGCGTGCACCAGGGCGGCCACCACCTTCTCCGGCGGCACCGGCCCGAGCACGGCGCTGACCTCCCGGGACGCCTCGGTGATCTCGGTGAGGCCCAGTTCGCGCAGCACCTGGGCGGCCGCGACCGGACGGTCGGTCGTCACCCGGGCCCGGGGTGTGGCCGCGGCCCGCAACTCGGCCAGCGGTGCCTGGGCGACCAGGCGCCCCTGGTGCATCACACCCACGTCGGTGCAGACCTGCTCCACCTCGGCGAGCAGGTGGGTGGAGAGCAGCACGGTAGCGCCCTCGGCGGCCAGCGTGCCGACCAGCGCCCGGACCTCCCGGGTGCCCTGCGGGTCGAGCCCGTTGGTCGGTTCGTCCAGGATCAACAGATCCCGGGGGACCAGCAGGGTCGCGGCCAGCGCCAACCGCTGCCGCATGCCCAGCGAGTACGCGCGGTAGCGCTTGCTCGCCGCCGCTGTCAGCCCGACCCGGTCCAGCGCGGCGCCGATCCGTGCCGTGGAGGTGCCCGGATCGGCGGTCCGGTCCGCCGCGTCCAGCCGGCGCAGGTTCTCGGCGCCCGACAGGTACGGGTGGAAGGCCGGTCCCTCCACCAGTGCCCCGACCCGGGGCAGTACCTCTGCCGCCCCGTCGGGCATCCGCCGGCCGAGCAGCGTGTGCCCGCCCGAGGTCGGCCGGACCAGGCCGAGCAGCATCCGGATGGTGGTGGTCTTGCCGGAGCCGTTCGGGCCGAGGAAGCCGTAGACGGCGCCACGCGGAACCGCCAGGTCGACGGCGTGCACCGCGACCTGGCGGCTGAACCGCTTGGTCAGTCCCGCGCTCTGGACCGCTAACTCCGGCACCGGCCGGCTCCTAACTCCGGCACCGGCCGGCTCCTCCGCTCCAGATCACCACGGTGCCGGACCGGCGCCCTCGAAGCACCGCGCCGGACGAGTGCCCTCCCGGTACGGCGCAGGACGGGTGCGCTAGCGCCACGGCGCCGGACGAGTGCCCTCCCGCCGGCACCGCGCCGGACGAGGGCGCCGCCCGGAAGCCGCTCACCTGGTGCTCTGCGCGACTTCGTAGAGCCGTTCCGGCTTCACCGCGCCGACGAACACCCGGCCGTCGTCGGTGAGCAGGGCGCTGAAGAGCTTGCCGGTGACGAGCCGGCCGCTGCCCCACTCGCCGCTCACCTCGGGCAGTCCACCCAGCAGGCCCCGGAGCAGTTCGGCCTCCGCACCGTCGGTCTCCGCCCCTGCGGTCCCGGCGAGCTGCGGAACCTTCGCGACCAGTACGCTCGTCCATCCGCTGCCGACCACCGTCGGCCGCTCCAGCCCGGTCGGCAGCGCCGGCCGGCCCTCCGGACGGGTCGCCTCGGTCACCACCGCGCCAGGCGGCGGGTTGAAGACGAACTGGGCCGGGTCCGGGCGCTCGAAGTCGACCTGGGTGAACGCCACCTCGAAGGCCGGCTTGCTGGTGCCCTCCGGTACGACCTGGAAGCGCAGCGGTACGTGCTCGGCGGCGTCGATCGCGATCGTGATCTGGCCCACCAGCGAGGTGGCGTCACGGGGTTCGAGCACCAGTTCGTACGCGTCCCGGCCGGCGATCGAGGCCGACCGTCCGACGCTGACCTCGGTACTCGGATCCACGGCCGCCAACGCCTGCTCGGCGGCCTCCTGCGGCGTGATCGGCAGGTGGTCGGGCCGGGTGGTCGGGCCGGAGCCGTCCAGGGTGGCGTGCTCGGCCTTGTTGGCCTGGCTGTCCCAGATCCAGACGTCCTTGCCGTTGCGGATCACGTCGGTCTCGCCGAGCGTGCCGAGCAGCGCGACCCGGGTCTGGTCCGGGCCGGCGTGCCAGACCCGCAGGGTGTGCGTACCGGAGACCAGCGAGGTCAGCTCGGCGCTGCCTCGTCCGCCGATGCCGGGCAGGCTCGGCAGTCCGAGGTCGGCGCGCTTGATCACCGTGCCGGAGAGACCGTCCAGGCGGGCGGTCTGCAGGTCGACGAGGAGTTGGGCGGCACTGCGCTCGGGCAGGTTCGGCTCGGCGGCCGAGGCGAAGGTGCCGACCGCCGCACCTCCACCGAGAATTGCCAGGGCCGCCCCGGTCGGGACCAGCCACCGCAGCGCGGGCCGGGATTGTAAAACCGACATGTTCGTACCTCCTGGTGTCCATCCTGCGCCCTATGCGCTGTGAAACCACTGAGAACCGGTGTCGTCGTACCCGGCCGGGTGTGGTTACCGGGGTCGGGGATGGCACGCTTGTCCGGTGCGGTTGCTGGTGGTGGAGGACGAGGCCCGACTGGCCACGGCGTTGCAGCGCGGCCTCCAGGCCGAGGGCTTCGTCGTCGACGTGGCCGGCAGCGGGCCGGAGGGGCTCGACCTGGCCCGGCACGGCGGATACGACGCGATGGTCCTGGACGTGATGCTGCCCGGGCTCTCCGGCTACCGGGTGGTGCGCCAGTTGCGGGCCGAGAAGCACTGGTTGCCCGTGCTCATGCTCTCCGCCAAGGACGGCGAGTACGACCAGGCCGACGGGCTGGACTGCGGGGCCGACGACTACCTGACCAAGCCCTTCTCCTACGTGGTGCTGCTGGCCCGGCTGCGTGCCCTGCTCCGCCGGGGTGCGCCGCGCCGGCCGGTGGTGCTGGTCGCCGGTGACCTGAGTCTGGATCCGGCCCGCCGCCGGGTCACCCGGGACGGGGTCGAGGTGGAACTCACCGCCCGGGAGTACGCCCTGCTGGAATACCTGCTCCGCCGGGCCGGCGAGGTGGTCTCCAAGACGGAACTGCTGGACCACGTCTGGGACGCGAGTCTGCGTACCGCGCCGAACGCCGTCGAGGTCTACGTCGGCTACCTGCGCCGCAAGATCGGCCGGGACCGGCTGGAGACGATCCGGGGGGCCGGCTACCGGCTGGTGACATGACCCGGGCCGAGCGAGGTCACCGCAGGGCCGGGATGCCGGCCGGAGCGGTCGGCCGGCCGGGGCGGGCAGCGGTCGGGACCGGTGGACCGCCGTGATCCGACTCAAGGGGCGGTTCGGCCGGCGTGGCTGGCGACGGCCGTGGCTGAGGCTGAGCCTGCGGGCCCGACTCACCATCATCAGCGCGGCGGGTCTCGCCGCCGGTCTCGCCGTCGGCGGGCTGGTGCTGATCGGCGCGCTCGGCTACGCGCTCCAGCGCACCGTCGACACCGAGGCGCTGAAGACCGCCGAGGCGGTGGCCCGGCTCGCCGGCCAGAACGCGTTGCCGGACCCGCTTCCGGTGGCCGGGGGCCAGGTACGCGTACAGGTGCTCGACGGGCAGGGCCGGATCCGGGCCGCGTCGATCGACGCCGACCGGCTGGTCCCGATGCTCTACCCCGACGAGCTGCGGCGGTTCCAGGCCGGGGAGCGGGACCGGTTCTACCTGCCCGGCCGGCGGCTCGGCCTGGACGGCCCGATCCGGGTGGTGGCGGTACCCGCCGGGCCGGCCGCCGACCCGCAGACGGTGCTGGTAGCCAAGTCCACCGCGGACGTACGGCACAGCGTGACCGTGGTCCGCAGCATCCTGCTGGTCAGCTTTCCGCTGCTCCTGGTCGCGCTGGCCGCGGTTGCCTGGCGGGTGGTCGGCGCCACGCTGCGCCCGGTCGAGACGCTGCGGGCGGGTGCCGAGGAGATCACCGGCGGGGCCCGGCCGGGCCGGTTGCCGCTGCCCGCCTCGCACGACGAGATCCACCGGCTGGCGGTGACCCTGAACGGGATGCTGGGCCGGCTGGAGTCGGCCCGGGCCCGGCAGCGCGCCTTCGTCGCCGACGCCGCGCACGAGCTGCGCAGCCCGCTGGCCAACATGCGGACCCAGCTAGAGGTCGCGCAGCGGCTCGGCCCGGCGACGGAGTGGCCCGCGGTCGCCGACGACCTGCTCGCCGACACCCAGCGGCTCAGCCGGCTCGTCGACGATCTGCTGCTGCTCGCCCGCTTCGACGAGGCGGCCGCCCGGCCACCCCGGGCTGCCGAGCCGGTCGAGCTGGGGGAGTTGCTGACCGCGGTCGCCGAGCGGTACCCGACGCCGCCGTTGCGGGTGGTGACACCGAGATTTCCGCTCTGGGTGCTGGCCGAGCCGGACGCACTGACCCGGATCCTGGGCAACCTGCTGGACAACGCGCTCCGGTACACCACCAGTGAGGTGGTGCTGGAGGCCGGGCCCGGCGGTTGGACCGGTCCGGCGTACCACCTGCTGACCGTGACCGACGACGGGCCCGGGATCCCGGCCGGGGACCGGGACCGGGTCTTCGACCGGTTCACCCGGCTGGACGACGCCCGGGCCCGGGACGCGGGCGGCGCCGGCCTCGGCCTGGCCATCGTCCGGGAACTGGTACGCCGCCAGGGCGGCACGGTGACCCTCGGCGACGCCGGACCCGGACTGCGGGTCGAGGTACGCCTGCCGGCCGAGCGCCCGGTCCCGGACGGCCACGACGAGCGGGTACCGCCGCAGCCGCTGGCCGGAGGTCAGCGCGCCGACGGCGACCTGCCGGGCCGGTCGGTGCAGACCGGATCGGCCTCGCCGACGACGCTCTCGGAATAGACGACCGCGACCGAGAAGCAGTAGTTGCCCTGCGTCTGGAGGCCGTACACCACGTATCCGGTGGAGCCGGCCGGCAGTTCCTGGAACGGCCGGAGTTCCTGACCGGCCCGCCCGCCGGCCAGCACCACCGGACCCTCGGCACCGTTCGGATAACTCCAACCCAGCGTCACGCTGCTCCGGTTGTCGGCCAGGGTCACCGCGCCGGGCGGGGTGCCGGGGGAGGCGGGCGGCGGTGTACTCGGCGGCGCGGCCGGAGCGCTGGTCGCCGGCCCAGGCGCCGCTGACTCCGGCTCGTCGTCCCCGGTCAGCCCGAACCCCAGCACCACGGCGGCGGTGCCGAGCAGGACCAGCACCACCAGGCCGGCGACGACCGCAGTCGACAGCCGCCGACCAGCGGGCGGCGGCCGGTGGATCCGCACCGGCAACCGGGACGACCGCCGCTCCGGCAGGTGCCGGACCTCGGGTACGCCCCCGGTGCCGCCGAGGTCGACGGCGTGACCGTCCGGGAGTTCCGGGTGCGGCCGCTCGGCGACCGGGGTGGAGCCGGAGCGGCTCTCCGGCTGCCACGGCTCGGCGGCGGCCGGCGTGGGGTGCCGCCCGGCCTCCGGGTCGTCGTCGCCGTCCGGCGTGCGGCGGACCACGTCCGGCGGCCACCAGCCGTGCTCCGGATCGTCGTCCGCATCGCCGGTCGGCCCGGCACCGGTGGCGAATCCGGATCCGGACCGGTTCGCCGCGTTCCGGGGTGGCGGGGCCGGCGGCCCGGCCGGCGGTGGGGTGCCCCACCGGGGCGGGGGTTCGACGAGCGGTGCGGGTGGCAGCCGGGGCGGCGGCACCTGCGGGGCGTCGGTGCCGGCTCCGGCGGACCGGGGTGGCGGTGGAGGCGGAAAGCGCAGCGGTGGCAACTCGTCGCGGGGTGGCAGCTCGGCGTCCGGCGGGTGCTCCCCGCCGTCCGGAAACCCGGCAGGATCGTCCTGGTACGGCTGGTCGTGCTGCCCGGGCCGCTGACCGGGCGCGGTCGGGTACGGCGACACCGCTCCGAGCGGCGGCGACGCCGGTCCGGCGGGCTGCGCCGGTCCGGCGGGCTGCGCCGGTGCGGCGGCGGGTGGCGGCGGTACCGCCGGATACGACGAGGCCGCGTGCTGCGGGCCGCCGTGTGGCGGATATTCGCCGTGCTGCGGACGACGTGCGTGCTGTCCGTACCCGGTGTGCTCCGAGTGCTCGGTGTACGGTGCCGGCTCGGCGTGCCGAGGCTCCGGGTGCCACGGCACGGCGTACTCCGGGGCGCCCGTCCGCCCGGTCGGCGCGTGCGGTTCGTCCTCGGACTCCGGCCCGGAATCGGCGCAGACGTGGTCGGGATCGGCTGCCGCCCGGGCGAGCGCCGCGACCTGGGCCGCCAGCGGATGGTCGGCCGGTAGGTGCTCCCGGCACAACTCCCGGGCCAGGGCCAGGTGCTCGTGCGCCCGGGTGAAGAGTCCACAGTCGCGCTGCATCGCGCCCAGCCGGGCGAGCATCCGGATCCCGCCCGGGTGCCCGTCGCCGTAGACCTCCCGGTGCAGTTCCCAGGCGTCCTCCAGCCGGTTCCGGGCCAGCGTGCACTCGCCCTGGGCGTACTCGACGGTGGCCAGGTCGGCGTGTGCGGCGAGTACCCGCAGCGACTCCGGGCCGTCGTTGGCGGTGAGCTCGATGATCACGTCCCGGTACAGCCGGGCGGCCCGGGCGTGGCTGCCGACCCGGTGCAGTACGGCGGCGAGGGTGGCTGCGGTCGCCACGGTCCGTTGGTCGGCGGCGCCGTAGAGCCGGGTGGTCGCGGAGTAGGCGAACGCGGCCCAGCCCCGAGCGGCGTGCGGGTCGCCGAGCGCCACCAGCACCCGGGCCTGGAGGCCGGCCGCCTCGGCCAACTCGGCGGAGGCGTGTCCGGGGCTCGGGTCGGCGGCGTCCAGCGGCGGGCCGAGCAGGTTCCGGGCCCCGGCCAGGTCACCGGCTGCCACGAGCGCGTTCGCCTGCTGGGTGAGTTCACCGAAGCCGGAAGCCACGCCCCATCGTGCTCGCCCGGCGACGTTCAGTACAAGAGGGCAGGTGGGGGCAGTTTCGTCGTCATCTCGGGCATCCGAGGCGGCGACTACGGTGGAGCCATGGCGATCCACCGGCTCAACCACGCCGTACTCTTCGTTCGCGACCTCGCCCGCAGCGTCGCCTTCTACCGGGACGTCCTCGGCTTCCGTCAGGTGCCGATGACACCGGAGGGGTTCGACGGCGCTGCCTTCCTCCAGGCGCCCGACTCCACCAACGACCACGACCTCGGCCTGTTCGAGGTGGGTGCCGCCGCCGGCCCGTCCGGTGCCGGCCGTACCACGGTCGGGCTCTACCACCTGGCCTGGGAGGTGGACACCCTGGACGAGCTGTCGGCGATCGCCGGCCGGCTCTCCGAGGCGGGCGCGTTGGCCGGCAGCTCCGACCACGGCAGCACCAAGAGCCTCTACGGCAGGGACCCGGACGGGCTGGAGTTCGAGGTGGTGTGGCTGGTCCCGGGCGACCGGCTCGACGAGCAGACCCTCGCCGCGCGCCGCCGGATCTCCCGGCTCGACCTCGACCGGGAGAAGCAGCGGTACGGCGGGCAGACCCGGGGCGGCGTCGGCGTCTCCGTCCCGTCCTGACCGGTACCGGCCGGCGGGGGCCGGGCAGGGCGGTCAGCGGCACCGCACCGTCGAGGTTCCGTGCTGACCGGCATCGGCCGGCGGCGGCCAGGCCGGGACGACCGCCGAGGTGACACGGGCGGGTCGGGCAGGGTACAACCGCAGCATGTCCACCGACCCGATCGGCGCCGTCAAGCGGGAACTGCTGGTACGCCAGCTCGACTCCTGGGTGCCGGCCGCGCTGCACCGGTCCCGGCGGGCCACCTTCGCACAGGCGTACCCCGGAGCGGACGGTGGTGCCGCGGACGCCGCGCTGCGGGTCTTCGGCGAGTTCGCCGACCTGCTGCGCGGGCGGCGAATGGCGGCGCTGACCCTCGGCAGGGCCGGTGACCAGGACCTCGCGGCACGCCATGCGGCGGCCCAGTCGGAGCTGCCCGCCGGGCTGGCCGCGCACCTGGTGCCGGGCGGTGTCGAGCGGTTGCCGGTGGCGCTGCGAGCGGCCGCCGCGAACGGCGCTCCGGTCTTCGCCTACCTGGACGGCACCGGCGGTCCCGAGCCGGATCCGGAGGTCCTCGCGGCGGTGGCCGGCGGCCGGCCGGCCGAGCTGTTGCTGGTGCTCGATCCGCCGGTCTGGTCCGGGGCGGACCACCGGCGTCGACTGGCCGGGGCCGGGCTGCCGCTGGTGACCGAGGTGGAGTTGGTCGCCGACGCCGGCGCCGAGGTGCTGGTCTTCGCCACTGCCGCCGGCAAGCGGCTGGACGCCTTCAAGAACGCGCTGTGGGCGGTGGACGAGTACGCCGGGGTGCGCTACCGGGATCCCGGCGACCCGGAGGGGCACCTGCTGGACATCTCGCTGAGTCCGCATCCGGGGCCGCTGCGACGGGAACTCCTGGCCCGGCTCGCGTCGGTCGGCGCCGCGTCCGTCACCGAGCTGCGCCAGTTCACCGCCGAGCGGACGGTCTATCGTCCGGCGGACACCAACCGGGTGCTCACCGCGTTGCTGGCAGCCGGGCTGGTGAGCCGGGAACCCGAGGCGGGCCGGCTCGGCGGCGACGTCACCATCACCGTCACACCGTCAGGCTGAGCACGTAACAGGGACGCCGACGGCCTGGCCGGCATCCCTGTCCGTCACCGCTGCCTCAGGACCGTGACTTGTCCTGCTTCCAGGACAGCGGGCCGGGCAGGTCGACCCGGTGCGCGCGGGCCCGCGAGTTCCACGACCAGCGACCGATCCTGATACTCCACGACGAGAAGCCGTTCTCGGTGAAGTTGAGGATCAACGGACCGATCTTCCTGCGCTTACGGAACATCAGACCCACGGCCATGCTCCCTTCGGGACAACTGCTCTCTTCCGGGGGTTGCCAGGAAGTTCCCTTCACGGGTGTCCGGCAAACGTGCGCCGGCACCGCTGGCAGCCGCCGACGTTCCGCAAGGGACGGTCCGGGACGGCCGGCGCCGCCCGGCCCTCGGCGCGGCTGCCAGGCGTCCGGCCGGGTGGTCAGCTTGCGTACGTGCGCCGGCATCCGGCCGCCGGGACGGCCACCCAGAGCCGGGGCAGGTCCTGCTCGGCGGCGAGCGCCTGGGCGGACATCAGCGCCGGGTACGCCGCCGCGAGACCGAGTCCGGCCCGTACCGCGTAGTCACCGCGCGCCGAGATCTGCACGCCTCCATCACCCACCGTCGGGATGGCCGGCCGATGACGGCGGGCCGACGACGGCGGGAGCGATGGCGGGCGGCGGAGGCGGTCAGCCCTGGACGGCGGGGCTCCGGCCGGGCAGGCCGGCCCGGAAGGCGCCGGGACTGCGTCCGACCTCCCGCTGGAAGAACCGGCCGAAGTTGGTCGGCTCCGGAAAGCCGAGCCGGCGGCCGACCTCGGCCACCGACAGGTCGGTCGCGGCGAGCAGCCGCCGGGCCTCCAGCGCCACCCGCTCGTCGATCACCTGCTTGGCGCTGCGGCCGGTGGCCGCCAGACAGGCCCGGGTCAGGGTACGCACCGAGCAGTCGAGCCGGCCGGCGTAGTCCTCGACCCGCCGGGTCTGCCCGTACGAGCGCTCGACCTCGTGCCGCAGCCGCCAGAAGGTGCCGGTCGGGTCCGTACCGTCCGGGGCGCCGCCGTTGCGGGTGTGTGGAGGGGCCGGCACCGCAGCGGGGTCGGCCGGGTCGCGCGGCAGCAGGGCCAGCCGCAGCAGCAGTACGGCGAGCTGGTGCCGCAGCAGGTCGGTGGCGAGGGCGCCGCCCCGGTGCCGCTGGCAGTCCACCACCAGTTGACTGACCTCGTTGATCACCGCGTCCTCGTCCTCACCGGCGAGCTGCCAGAAGCCGGCGGCGAAGGGCGGGCCGATCGGCGAGACGTCCAGATCGCGCATGGTCTGCGGCGTCCAGCAGACCAGCACCGCGTCGAGTCCGCCCTGCCCACCGTGCTGGACGACCTGCCCGGGCCGCACCCAGAGCAGCGATCCCGGCCGGCACGGGTACGTCCGGAAGTCGATGTCCTGCGTGCCGTGTCCGACGGTGACCAGGATGAGCAGGTGCCGATCGACCAGCAGCGGTCCTTGACGGGACCGATCGAAGAAGTAGTCGCGCAGGGTGAGGGTGCGGATACCGGCCCAGCCGGGCTGGGCCGGCGCTGCGCCCGGATCACCTGGAAGCTGACCGAATCGGACCATCACCTGCGACGTTAGCCGCCGTCGGCCCGCAGCGCACCCCTCGGGCGGCCCGGGTCCGGAACCCGACCGCGCCGCCATCCGGGCAGGTGGCGGCGGTGGCCGGGCCGACGGGGGGCGGAGATCGGACAGCCAGACATCGACGTTGACCGTGGAGTCGGCCGGTCGGTAGCCTGTCCCCGGTCCGGGCTACGACCACCGCGTGATCGGTGCGCCGAGCACCCCACTGACGGTGCGGCACCGCAACCTGGACCGTTCGCCCACGGATGCCCGGATCCGCCCGGCGATCGAGCGGGACAATCCCCGGCCGGGTGCCGGTCGACCTGTCCCGGGTGACCATGGCCGGTACCGAGCCGTGATCGCCGGTACCGAGCCGTGATCGCCGGTACCGAGCCGTGATCGCCGGTACCGAGCCGTGATCGCCGGTACCGAGCCGTAGTGCCGCCGTACCGGCCGGAGTTGTCCGGTCGGTACGGTCAAGGCTAAGTTACCGCACAGTAAACCGATCCGGTCGGTCCGCATCCCGGCGCCGATCGACCCACAATCTGCAGGGGTGTGCATGCCAGGTCTGTTCTCGGTCGAGGGCAAGGCGGTGCTGGTCACCGGTGGCACCCGGGGAATCGGGCTGATGATCGCCCGGGGATTTGTCGAGGCGGGCGCCCAGGTGATCATCTCGTCCCGCAAGGCGGAGGTCTGTGCCGAGGTCGCCGAGCAGCTTTCCGGGTTCGGTCGCTGCGAGGCGATCCCGGCGGACATCTCCAGCGCGGCCGGGGCGGGTCGGCTCGCCGAGCAGGTCCTGCAACGGGTGCCGGCCCTGGACGTACTGGTCAACAACGCCGGTGCGACCTGGGGGGCACCGCTGGAGGCGTACCCGGAGAGCGCCTTCGACAAGCTCTGGGCGGTGAACGTCAAGGCGGTCTTCCGGTTGACCACCGCCCTGCTGCCCGCCTTGCGTGCCTCGGCCAGCGCAGACGACCCGGCCCGGGTGATCAACATCGGTTCGATCGACGGCATCCGGGTGCCGTGGATGGAGGTGTACGCCTACTCGGCCACCAAGGCGGCGGTGCACATGCTGACCCGGAGCCTGGCCCATCAGCTCGCCCCGGAGCACATCACGGTGAACGCGATCGCCCCCGGTCCGTTCGAGAGCAAGATGATGGCGTTCGCGTTGGACGACCCGGCGACCCGGGCGACGATCGAGCACCAGGTGCCGCTCGGCCGGATCGGCCGGCCCGACGACATGGCCGGGGCGGCGATCTACCTCGCCTCGCGGGCCGGGGCATACCTCACCGGAGCGGTCATACCGGTCGACGGCGGAATCACCACGCACGGCTGACCAGACCGACGTCGGGCATCGCGAACGCCGCGCGGACCTCGGCAGGGTCCGCGCGGCGTGGCCTTCCAGCGGCGACGTGCCCCGCGCACGCAGTCGCGGGAAACGCTCAGCGACCGGCCAGCAGTCGGTTGACCGCCGTATCGACGTCGAGGTGGTCTCCTTCCCGGCCCCGGGGGACCACCACGTACGTCCGGCGCAGGAACCTGACCAGGACGCTACGTGGCACCTCGAACAGTGCGTTACCGTCCGGTGATGAGAGCGCGAGCGCGACGAAGTCGCCCCGGGGTGTGGCCCAGGGCCAGACCCGGACGTCGCCGATCCCGGCCGGCTCGTCGAGGCCGGTGACGAGCAGCTCCCGGGCGAAGGACCAGCTGACCGCTTCGCCACCGGCAGATTCCGCATGGAACAGGACATGGACCGCATACGGGTCGGCTGGGTCGTAGCGCAGGCTGGCACGCACGGGCAGGGCCGTGGCGTCAGGTGCAACGAGCCTTAACGACGTCTCGACCTCGACCGTGGTCGGTCGGATGACACTCATGGACGTTCTCCCCCCGGCACCGCTGCGGGACGTATGTGTCCCGCCTTTCCCATCCTCAGGTGCTACTCATGGTTACGCTCCGCCATACGCTGATATCACCCAGTAGTGGGAAGAGGCTTCCTAGCCGCCGATCGAAATCGAATCTTTATGTAGGATGTCCAGTTCTGCCCAGGTACTCGATCCCACCCGACGCCGGATGGTTCAGCCGTCGACTCACTCCGGTAACGTCCAGTCGTCCTGTTGAGTGACGGGCCGGGCCACACTGGGGGTTGAAATGGCTACGAATCCATCCTCAATGGAGAAAGCGGCTCTGCCGAGCGCGTCGAGGGTGAACGGGGCCGGACCCGGGGTCCGCTCCGGCGTCGCGGGGGCGGTCGAAGAGCGGAGGTACGACGTGCCCGACGACGAGCGCGTCCCACGGGGGGACCGGTCCGGATCTGCGACGGAGTCCTTCACGGGCGCCGGCGCGGAAGTGCCGCTCGAGCCGTTCGTGACACAGAACCGGCGGCAACGGGTACGCCGGACGCTGGAGATCATCCGAGCCAATCCGACCGGTCGGATCGCGTTGAAGGTGTTCGTGGCGGTTGCCGGTGCGATCGTCGTCACACTCGGTCTCGCATTGATTCCGCTTCCGGGGCCGGGTTGGCTGATCGTCATCGGCGGGCTGGGTATCTGGGCGGTGGAGTTCCATTGGGCCAAACGGCTGCTCAACTTCACCCGTCGGCACGTACAGGGCTGGGCACGTTGGGTACGTGAACAGTCCCTCCTGGTCCGGATCATGCTCGGTTCGGTCGGGCTGGTGTTCGTGGCGGTGGTGTTCTGGCTGTCGGTACGGGCCAGTCTCGGCATCGACCTGATCGCCAGGTTCATGCACTACATCGCGACGCACTGACCCCGAAGTCGCGCGGACTCCGGCGGATCAGGTACAGTCGTCCGCGCTGAGGGCGATTAGCTCAGCGGGAGAGCGCTTCGTTCACACCGAAGAGGTCACTGGTTCGATCCCAGTATCGCCCACCACGCTTGGCAGTGCGCGAACCGCGTTTCTGCTGTCCGAAAGGGCTGGTCCGTCGAGGACCAGCCCTTCGTCGTTGCTGGTGACGGGGAGTGTGGAGGCGGACCGGACGGTGTCGCCGGCGATGATCAGGCTGACTCGCCCGTCAGGGCGTTCTCGATCTAGCTCGAGGTCGACGCCAGCCGGAACTCCGAGATGCACCCTGGCGCGGTGGTCCAGGGTGAGATAACGGAGGGTGGACCGACACGCCGGCTAGCCGGGAGGCCAGACAACCATGACCGACGCCACCGCACTCGTCACCGTCTTCGCGGAGCGCGACGCCGAAACCCTCGGCCTCACCGTCCGGGTGCTCGCGGACGGCCGGATCCAGATCGTCACCGGGGACCGCGAGTGGACACTGCACCGGGACGACTCGTACACCATCGCCTCCACGGTCATGTCGGCGATGGAGGGCTCGCGATGACCGACGACCTGCTCGGATGGCTCCGCAGCACGCGAGGTGAGTAGCGTTAACCTTGGCTATGACACGTGCCCGGCCGACCGGCCACCATCACGGTAACCTGCGCAGCGCCCTGCTACGGGCCGCTCTGGAACTGGTGGCGGAGCGGGGAGCCCGAGGATTCACCCTGGCCGAGGCGAGCCGCCGGGCCGGCGTCAGCGTGGCGGCACCGTACAAGCACTTCGCGGACAGGGAGGCACTCTTGGCCGAGCTGGCGCGCACAGGCTACGAGCAGCAGTACGAGTGCTTCTCCGCCGCCATGGCCGCCGAGGAAGACCCGACCGAGCAGCTCGCCGCGTTCGCTGCCGCGTACGTGCGATTCGCCGCGAACAGCAAGGCGCTGTTCGACATCACGTTCGCCGCCGGGTTGAACAAGCAGCTCCATCCGGATCTGGGACGGGCCGGTGACCGGGTTCTGCACCTGCTCAGCCAGCCCGCCGGGCGGCTCGTCCCCGACCCTGACGAGGCGCTCGACCTCATCCACGCGGTCGGTGCCACGGCACACGGCTTCGCCGCTTTCCTCGCCGAGGGCGTCTTCGGCGACCCTGACGAGGCGCTGGAGTCCACCACCCGCCGAGCCCGCTGTGCGGCCCGCAAGCTGGTGACCGGCCGAGCCGACCGGCCAGACACCTCGACACAGACCCCTTGAGAACTCTGTCGCGTTCGGCGGAGGCGTGATCAACTACCGCCGCGGTGTCCACCCGGGACACCCGGCGGGGGCGCCTGCTACGTCACGGGCATCAGGGCCACCAGCGGCGGCCGGCGCAGCGTGCACTGTCGGTGGACGGCGCGCTCGGCAATGCCCCGGAGGGCTTCATCCGGCGGCGACATGCGACCGACGAGCTGGTCGAGAACGCGCTGTGCGGGCCGGGCGGCGCAGGTACCATTCGGCCACGGCAAGGTTGATCAGCCAACCGGCGAGCACCAGCCCGGCGCGGACGTTCCCGTCCGGCTGTTCGCCGGTCGCCGCGACGTACGGCGCATGCGTGAACGCCTGCGTGCCGGCGCCGAGGCCGATCGCGTAGCCTCGCGCCATCCACGCCCGGTGCCGGGTGAAGTCGCGGCGCAGGGCGGCGGCGAGGCCGAGCAGGATCGAGGCGGCCATGGCCGAGCCGAAGACGAGCCGCATGCCGGCGAGCACGTCGTTGTCGTGGGCCGGCAGGTCGTACGCGAACGCCATCCACAGGCCGGTGAGGGCGACCGTCAGCCCACAGGGAACGAGCAGCCGGCCGGCGAGGCGGTGCCAGCGGCGGCGGCGCAGGCCGGGTACGAACTGGAAGGCGCCGAGGATCGTGTAGACCACCGCGCCGACGATGTGCAGTACCACCGGCAGCGGGTCGGCGACGAAGCGGGCGTTCGCCGGGGTGACCTCCGGGCCGGTGCTCAGCTCGGTCACCCGTGCCGCGCCGGCGATTATCGGTATCAGGGCCAGCAGGATCAACGCGGCCGGCAGCCGCCACTCACGCCTCGTCATGCCATCGATGGTGGCCGCCGCACCCGCCCCGGCTCATCGGCAGATGGGCCGCGATCGGGCCGGCCCATGGTCGTACGGCGTCGTCGTACTTTCAGCGGTCGCCGTCCACTCGTCGTCGGCCCCTGGCGACGCGCGGGACGGTGATTCAGCCTGCGGGAAGATGCTCGCCGTAGCCTGTGGCGAGCCTTGGGGTGGTCGTGCGTCGCGCGCTCCGCCGGGTCGGCGCGGGTACCCGAGGCAGTCGACCACCACCGAGGCGACGAGGCGCGACGCGAGCAGCAGGGTGTGGCCGTGGACCGGGGGCGCCGTCAACCCCGCGCCCGGTTGCGGTTGGTCTCGTACGCCCACATCGCGATCTCGACCCGGTTACGCACGCCGAGCTTGGTCATCAGGCTGGTGACGTGTGACTTGACGGTGCTCAGCGTGATGTAGAGCTCGTCGGCGATCTCCTTGTTGGTGCGCCCCCGCGCGACCGCGACCAGCACCTGCTCCTCCCGGTCGGTGAGCGCCTCGATCGGCTGCTTCGGCGGCGCGGCGGGACCGGCGTCGGCGAACGCCTTCAACAGCCGCGTGGTGACGCTCGGTGCGATGAGCGCGTCCCCGTTGGCAGCCGCGTGCACGGCCTGGGTGAGTAGATCGGGGCCGGCCTCCTTGAGCAGGAAACCGCGGGCGCCCGCGCGCAGTGCCGCGTACACGTAGTCGTCGAGATCGAAGGTCGTGATGACGACCACCGCGAGCGGCTCCGCGACGGATGGCCCGGCGAGCGCCCGGGTGGCCTCGATGCCGTCCATGCCGGGCATCCGGATGTCGAAGAGGCAGACGTCGGGGCGGAGCCGCCGGGCCAGCTCGACGGCCCGGCGACCGTCGCCGGCCTCGCCGACGACCTCGATGCCGGGCTGCGCGTTCAGAATCATGGTGAGGCCGGTGCGGACGATCTCCTGGTCGTCCGCGACGAGCACGCGCACCGTCACGCGCCAACGCCCGCGCGCGGGAGCACGGCCGTCACGGTCCACCCGCGCTCGGGGTCGGGGCCGGCCTCGCAGGTGCCGCCAAGCAGGTCGGCGCGTTCCATCATGCCCATCAGACCGAACCCGGGCGAGCCGGCCGGGCGGGCGACGCCGGTCTCGCCGTCGTCGCTGACCCGCAGGCGCACGGAGGTGTCGTCGGCCGCGACGCTGATCTCGATGCGGGTGGCGTGCCGGGCGTGGCGGCGGGCGTTGGTGACCGACTCCTGGGCCAGGCGGTAGAGCGCGGAGTCGACCGTGGGTGGGAGGTTGTCAAGGTCGCCCCGGAGCTCCACGTCGACGTCCGGCCCGGCGCGGAATCGGCCGGCGAGCCGCTCGATGTCGGCGACCCGCGGGCTGGGCGCCAGCTCGGCGGGCTGGTCGCGGCGCAGGACGCGGACCATCGCGCGCATCTCGGCGAGCGCGCGGGACGCCTCGGCCTCGATCACGCGGAGCGCCTCGACGGCGGCGCCCGGCTGGCTGGCCGAGGCGGCGATGCCGGCCTGGGCGCGGATCGCCATCGCCGAGACGTGGTGGGCCACGGTGTCGTGCAGGTCGCGGGCGAGGCGCTCGCGCTCCAGGAGCTTGACCCGGTCGAGCTCGCGCAGCCGGGCGGTGGCGCGGAAGCGGACCGCGGCGCCGAGCGTGGCGGCGGCGAACATCACCGCGAAGCCGGCGACCACCTCACCGCCGCCGATCGAGCCGGCCATCCCGGCGGCGGCAACCTTGGCCGCCACGAACGCCGAACCGATCACGGCGTCCCGGCCGGAGCCCCAGCGGATCAGCGCGTAGCAGAGCAGGACGAGGAAGCTCGTCGTGTACATGTGGCAGGGGTCGCCGGGCAGCACGAACGGGGCGGCCGCCGTGAAGCCGAACGCGATCGCCACCATCGCGAGCGGCTGGGTGCGCCGCCACAGCAGCGTGGGCAGCAGCGAGAGCGCGATGACGACGCAGCCGACCCGCCACGGCAGGTCGGGCCGGAAGATCCCCTCCAGCACGATCGCCGGCCCGAAGACGGTGAGCAACGCCCAGTCGCGCCACACGCGGGCCGGGGCATGTGGGGCACGCGGCTCGGCCAGCACGGCGCGCAGACGAGGGTGCACCGGACCATCGTACGAACGGTGGTGCGGCTTCCAGATCAGCCCAAAGTACGACCGATTCGTCCCGCCGGAGTGTTTCGGGGTGGGTGCTCCCGCGGGAGGGCCGCGAAGCGAGGTCAGCCACTGACCGGGGCGGTGGAGTCATGTCATCGATCACATTGACATTCACCAGTGCATATTGCCGTCCGGGCACTGCTCGGTCGGATGCGGTCGCTACCTTCCCACCGCCCTGCAAGGCGTACTGGCCGACCCAACCGAAGACAAGCGCGCCGAGCTGCCGGACTGGTTGAACTTCGCGGGCACCCGTGACCAGTACCTCACCGGGCTGCCTGAACACCTGCGCACGCTGCACCCTCCCGAGTCGTGGCACCTCGACTGGGAGCGCATGAGCCGACCCGGCAACATCGATGCGCAGTTCGTGCTGTACGGCGACCACGCCAGCCACGTCGCCCGCTTCGATGAGATCGCCGAGTACGACCGGGCTCACCAGCCGCCGGCGCTCGTGCTGTGGGGACGGCGCGACCCGTACTTCGACGTTGACGAGGTCCTCGCCTACCACCGTGCCCCCGAGCGCATGGACGCGCACATCTACGACGGCGGGCACTTTTGTTGGAGACGCACGCGGCCGAGTGCGCCAAGCTCATGCGGGCGTTCGTGCTCGACACCGCTTGAGCTGATCCGCCGCTTCTCGTGGACGGTCAGCAGCGCTCCGCCCAGTGTCGCGCGCGGTCACGCGGGTCGTCAGCGGTCGACCCGGGGCAAGCGGTGAGCGGTGAGCACCAGCTCCCATTCGACCTCACCGCCGGCCGGTACCACCGCGGCGTTCCCGCCGGGCGCGGCGTCGAGGTCCGCCTCGGCCAGGTCGAAGACCCGGCCGAGCATCGGCTCGACCCCGATGCTCCGGTACGGCGCCGCAGCCGGCCAGCCCCGCAGGTTGCGCCAGAGCGCGGTGGCGCGGGGCTGGTCCGGACAGTGCAGGCGCAGCCGGAGCACATCGGCGCCGTCCACCACCCGTACGTCGTCGGCACCGACCAGGACGGCGCCGAGCGCGGTGCCGTCGTCCGGACCGAACCGGTCCAGCGGCAACCCGGCCGGGTCGGGCCAGGCGCCGGTGTGCCACCGGTCCCCGGTCCGCCACGTCTCCGGTTGCAGCAGGTCGGCGGCCTCCGGATAGAGCCGGGTGGGGGTGCCCGGCGGGGCGACCAGCCGAGCCGACGGTGACAGGTCGAGCAGGGCGTGCGCGGCCCAGACGAACCGGTAGCCCGGCTCGGCGACCAGTCGGTAGCGGGCCTGTACCGCGCCCTCCTCCTCGGTGATCCAGCGGGCGAGGGTGAATTCGGCACAGTCGACGACCGCGCTGCCCGGACCGGTCGTCCGCCAGGGGCGGGACCAGGCGTCGCCGTGGTCCGGGGTGCCGCGTACGGTCGGCACGCACTCCTCCAGGCCGCCCGCGTCGACGAACGCGTCGCCCGGGGCGACCCGGTCCCGGCCGGTCGCGCCGCCCCGCCAGAGCCACTCGCGCCCGCCACCGGCCAGGCTGGTCCACCGTCCACCGTGCCGGTGGTCGACGGCGACCCGCAGCGGTACGGCGACCGGTGCGGAGCCGCCCGTCCCGCTCAGCATTCCGTCCCGCCGGCTGGTCCTCCCACTGCGCGGGCTCGCCGCGCTTCGTCCCGGCTCACCATTCCGCGAAGGAGCCGTCGTCGTGCCGCCAGACCGGGTTGCGCCAGGCGTGCCCCTGCCGGGCCGCGGCGCGTACGGCCTGCTCGTCGACGGTGATGCCGAGCCCGGGCGCCTCCGGCCGGCGCAGGTGCCCGTCGACGAACCGGAACGGCTCCCGGTCCAGCACGTAGTCGAGCAGTTCCGAGCCGGAGTGGTAGTGGATGCCGATGCTCTGCTCCTGGATCAGGAAGTTCGGTGTGGCGAAGGCGACCTGGAGGCTGGCGGCGAGCGAGATCGGCCCGAGCGGGCAGTGCGGGGCCAGCACCGCGCCGAACGTCTCGGCCAGCGCGGCGATCCGGCGTACCTCGGAGATGCCGCCGGCGTGCGAGAGGTCGGGCTGCACCACCGCCACGCCCGCGCGCAGCGGCCCGAGGAACTCGTGCCGAGCGAAGAGCCGCTCGCCGGTCGCGATCGGCACCGGCGACGCGCTGACGAGATCGCCGAGTTGGTGGTTGTGCTCGGGGAGTACCGGTTCCTCCACGAAGAGCGGCCGCAGCGGGGCGAGTTCCGGCAGGATGCGGCGGGCTGCCGCCGGGCTCGCCCGGCCGTGGAAGTCCAGCGCGATGTCCCGGTCGTCGCCGAGCACCTCCCGGACGGCGGTGACCCGGCGCACCACGGCCGCCACCTCGGTGGCGCTGGGGATGGCGGCGAGCAGGCCGGAGGCGTTCATCTTGATCGCCGTCATGCCGGCCTCGACCTGTGCGGCGGCGGAGTCGGCGAGTTCGGCCGGCTCGTCGCCGCCGATCCAGGAGTAGATCCGGACCCGCTCCCGGACCGGACCGCCGAGCAGCGCGTGCACCGGTGCGCCGTACGCCTGGCCGGCGATGTCCCAGAGTGCCTGGTCGAGGCCGGCGACCGCGCTGGAGAGTACCGGACCGCCCCGGTAGAAGCCGCCCTTGGTGAGTACCTGCCAGTGCTGCTCGATCCGCAGCGGATCCTCCCCGAGCAGATACTCGGAGAGCACCTCGACGGCGGCCCGGACCACTTCGGCCCGGCCCTCCACCACCGGCTCACCCCAGCCGACCAGCCCCTCGTCGGTCTCCACCCGGCAGAAGAGCCACCGGGGTGGGACGAGGAAGGTCTCGATTCGGACGATCTTCACTGGACGCCTCTCTGTAATCGCTCAGCCCGTGCTCGCGCACCGTCGGGCAGTGCTGCTCACTCGCTGTCGCCTCGGTGTTCGCCCGGCTCGGCTCCGCGCTCGCTCCGCTCCTCGGGCCGTGGCCGGCCCTGCGATGCTCACTCGCTGTCGCCTCGGTGTTCGCCCGGCTCGGCTCCGCGCTCGCTCCGCTCCTCGGGCCGTGGCCGGCCCTGCGATGCTCACTCGCTGTCGCCTCGGTGCCGGCGTACCTTCTGGACGTCCCGGATGGCCTTGTCCAGCAGGTCGCGCATGGCCTGCTCGGCGGCGGTCGCGTCGGTGCGCCGGATCGCGTCCACCACCGCGCGGTGGCTGGGCACCGGGTCGTCCTCGGGTGCCACACCGTGCACCAGGCGGTCCCGTTCGGCCAGTCCGGTCTCCATCACCACCTCCATGCGCTGCACCAGCTCGTTGTGGGTGGCGGCCAGCAGCGCGCGGTGGAAGCCCAGGTCGGCGCGGACGGCGGTGACCGGGTCGGTGGCGGCGGACATCTCGGCCAGCGCCTCGTCGAGGGCGGCCAGGTCGGCGCCGGTGGCGCGGTCGGCGGCGAGTCGCGCGGCGGCCGGCTCGACGATGGTACGCACCTCGTGTAGCTGGTCGAGCAGGTGCTGCCCGGCGCCCTCGGCGAACTGCCAGCGGATCACGTCACCGTCGAGCAGGTGCCAGTCCGCCCGGGGGCGTACGAAGGTGCCCCGCTTCTGCCGGGCGTCCACGATGCCCTTGGCGGTGAGGACCTTGAGCGCCTCGCGCAGCGCGGTGAGGCTGACGTCGAGCTCCTGCTGGAGTGCGGCCAGGTTCAGAGTGGCGCCCTCGGCGATCTCACCGGCGAGGATGCGCCGGGCGATGACCTCGACGGTCTGACCGTGGACACCGCGACGTGCGTACTGTGCCAATGCTCTCCGCGCCTTCTCGTTCGTCCGATGGTGGTCTGTGTCAGGCCGAGGCTTTCACCGCGGTCCAACCGCCGTCCACCACCAGGGTGGTGCCGGTGACGTAGCCGGCGTCCGGCGAGGCGAGGAAGGCGATGGTCGCCGCCACCTCGTCCGGGGTACCGAACCGGCCGGCCACAGTCTCCGCGACGCTGCGCTGCCGGTCCACTTCGGACACCCTGTCCCAGGCGGCGGTGAGGATCGGGCCGGGCAGGACGGTGTTGACCCGCACCTCGGGGCCGTACTCGACGGCGAGCTGGCGGCCGAGCGCGACCAGCCCGCCCTTGGCGGCGGCGTACGCGGGGTGGCCGGGCAGCCCGACCATCGCGTGCACCGAGGAGACGAGGACGGCAGCGCCCCGGCCGGCGCGCAGGTCGTCCAGGCATGCCTTGAGGCCGAGGAAGGCGCCGGTGAGGCTCACCGCGAGCTGCCGGTCCCAGGACTGCCGGCTGGTCTCGTGCGCCGGGGCGACCTCGCTGAAGTAGGCGTTGCTGACCAGGATGTCCACCGGGCCGAACTGATCACGGAGTGTGGTCGTCGTGCCGGCCCAGTCGGTCTCGTCGGAGACGTCGGCGACGATCGGACAGGCCCGGCCGCCGGCTGCGGCGATCTCCTGGGCGACCTGCTCCGGCGCCCGGAGGTCGACCAGACCGACCGCCGCGCCCTCGGCGGCGAGCCGCCGGGCGGTGGCCGCACCGATGCCGCCGTAGGCCCCAGTGACCAGGGCAACCTTGCCATCCAGTCGACGCATTCGCTGGCTCACCACCCGTCGCCGCCGCAGATCAAAACATTAATTAGGAAGAAATCTTGACAGGCGCGACCCCTGGATGCAACCTTCTGGATCACACCGTTTACCTGAGCGATACACCCGCGACCCGGCCCCCGGGTCGATGAGGAAGGGATACTCCCCGTGAGCGACTTCGACCCCGGTCGTCGCCGGTTCCTCGGCCACCTCGGACTCGCCGGCCTCGGCGCGCTCGGTGCCGGCAGCCTGCTCGGCTGTGCCAGCTCGGCCAGCACCTCGTCCGGTGGCGGCGGGAGCGACGGCCCGGTCACCGTGCAGTCCAACCTCTCCTCGCCGCAGGCGAAGGTCGCGATGGAGAAGATCATCGAGACCTTCAACAAGCAGGGCAAGGGCAGCGCGACGCTGAACACCGTCGCGGCCGAGACCTACCGTACCCAGCTTCCGACGTACCTGACCTCGGCGAACCCGCCGGACCTCTACACCTGGTACGCGGGCTCGGTCGCCAACGACTACGCCAGCAAGGGCCTGCTGCTGGACGTCTCCGACGTCTGGCAGGGCCTTACCGACTATCCCGAGCCGCTGCGCACCATCTCCACGGACGCCTCCGGCAAGAAGGTCTTCGTGCCGATGACCAACTACTGGTGGGGCTTCTTCTACCGCAAGTCCAACTTCGCGAAGTGGGGCGTGCAGGAGCCGAAGACGTGGACCGAGTTCGTCGCGCTCTGCCAGACGTTGCAGGGCAAGGGCGTCCCGCCGATCGGCATCGGACTCGGCGACACTCCGTGGGTGGCGTCGGCCTGGTTCGACTACCTCAACATCCGGATCAACGGGGCGCCGTTCCACCGCGAACTGCTCGCCGGCAAGCAGCGCTTCGACGACCCGTTGGTCAAGGCGGTCTTCACCCGGTGGCGCGAGGTGCTGCCGTACTTCGACCCGAAGGGCAAGGCGTACCCGTTCCAGGAGGCCACCGCCGCGCTGCTGGCGGGCAAGACCGGCATGTTCCTGATCGGCACCTTCTTCGCCGACGCCGCCCCGAAGGACGCCCTCGGCGACCTCGACTTCTTCCGGTTCCCGATCATCGACCCGGCGGTGCCGGTCGCCGAGGAGGGCCCGACCGACGGCTTCTTCGCCAGTGCCAGGACCGGCAACCCGACCGACACCAGGGCGCTGCTGAGCTACCTGGCCTCGGCCGAGGCCCAGGAGGAGTACATCAGGCACAGCTCCGGGATCGTGCTGCCGGCCAACCCGAAGGCCAAGGCCGCCGACTCCCCGCTGGTCGCCAAGGGCAAGGCGATGCTGGACAGCGCCCAGGAGCTGACCCAGTTCTTCAACCGCGACTCCAGCGACGCGCTCCAGCCGACCGCCGACACCGCGCTGACCAAGTTCATCGACAAGCCCGACCAGATCGACGCGATCCTGCGCGAGTGGCAGGCGGGAGCGGAAAAGGTCTTCAAGGGCTGATGACCGCACTCGCCCCGACCGAGAGCCCACGGCAGCGGCGGGCACCGGACCGGAAGTCGTCCCGGCGGCGCCCGGCCCGGCGCCTGTCGCCGCTGCTGGTGGCCTTCGTGCTCGTACCCTTCGCGGTGGAGAGCATCTGGGTCTTCTGGCCGGCCCTACAGGGCTTCTACTTCTCGCTCACCCGCTGGGACGGTCTCGAACCGCCACAGTTCATCGGCCTGGACAACTACACCGAGCTGGCCGGCGACTCGGTCTTCCGGGGCGCCCTGCTCAACACCGTGATCTGGCTGGTGCTCTTCGGCGGGCTCTCGGTCGTCGGCGGGTTCGGCATGGCGCTGCTGTTGCAGAAGGAGCGGCGCGGCATCGGCTTCTACCGGGCCGCACTCTTCACCCCGGTGGTCTTCTCGCTGGTGGTGACCGGGCTGGTCTGGCGGGTCTTCTACCAGCCCGACGGGCTCGCCGATCAGTTGCTCCGGGCGGTCGGCCTGGAGCAACTGATCCGACCCTGGCTGGCCGACCCGCAGACCGCGCTCTACGCGGTCATCCTGCCCGCACTGTGGCGGCAGATCGGGTACGTCATGGTGCTCTACCTGGCCGGTCTCAAGGCCATCGACCCGGCGCTGCACGAGGCGGCCCGGGTGGACGGTGCCAACGGCTGGCAGCGGCTCTGGAACGTCACCGTCCCGCAGCTACGCGGGGTCAACGCGGTGGTGCTGTCGGTCATCGTGATCGACTCGCTCCGCTCGTTCGACATCGTCTGGGCGCTGACCAGAGGCGGGCCGTACCACTCCTCCGAACTGCTCAGCACCTACATGTACTCGACCGCGTTCCAGAGCCTGCGGCTCGGCTACGGCTCGGCGATCGCCGTCGTGATCTTCGTACTCGCGCTGGCGGTCATCCTCGGCTACCTCGTCCGCGCCTTCCGGGAGGACGACTGATGATTCGCAAGCTCCGGACCGGCGGCTTCCACCTCGGGATGAGCCTGGTGGCGCTGCTCTGGCTCGGCCCGATCCTCTGGGTCGTCAGCATGTCGGTCCGCTCCTTCGACGACATCGCCGCGAACGGGGTGGGCAGCCTGCCGCGCTCGTTCACCCTGGACACCTACCGCCAGGCGTGGACCGACGGCGGGGAGATGCGGGCGCTGGTCAACAGCCTGCTGGTGACCGTACCGTCGGTACTGCTCAGCCTGGCGCTGGCCGCGGTCGCGGCCTTCGCGCTGGCCCGGTTCCGGATCCCCGGCCGGCGCACCATCCTGCTGCTGATGCTCGCCGGCAACCTGCTGCCGCCGCAGATCCTGCTCATCCCGGTGAACAAGTTCAGCGAGCTGATCGGCCTCTACGACACCCTCTGGGCGCTGATCGCGGTCCAGGTCGGCTTCGGGCTCGGCTTCTACACGTTCGTGCTGCACGGCTTCATGCGTGACCTGCCGGGCGAGATCCAGGAGGCGGCGCTGATCGACGGCGCCGGAGTCGGGCAGATCTTCGCCCGGGTGATCCTGCCGTTGACCCGGCCGGCGCTGGCCGCCCTCGGCGCGCTCTCCTTCACCTGGATCTTCAACGACCTGCTCTGGGCCATCACGGTGCTGCGTACCGACGACCGGATGCCGGTCACTCCGGCCCTGCTGGGCCTACAGGGTCAGTTCGTCTCGTCGTGGAACGTGATCGCCGCCGGCACGGTGATCGCGGCGGTGCCGACCGTGCTGGTCTTCCTCCGCTTCCAGCGGCACTTCGTGTCCGGCCTCGCGATCGGAGCCGTCAAGTGAACGTTTTTCGACCTGAACAGCGCGGCGCCTCCGCCCGGCCTTCCAGCCGGGGTGCCGACGGACCGCAAGAGGAGGTCGAGAAGGGTTCGTTGAACGCTTCCCGACCCCGGCGCTGGACGCTGCGCGGCGCGCGGAGCGAATACACCGTGGCGGTGCCCGAGCACGGGCGCTGGCTCGAACTGGTGGCGTGGGGGCCGCACGATGTCGGCGAAGGGCCGTCGCCGGTGGAATACGCCGGCCCGGTGCCGTTCCTCACCGCCGGGGACGCCGCGCCGATCGAGTACGCCACCGACGCCGCCCGGCCGTTCACCGGGGCCGACCTGGTGGTGGAGACCACCGGCGGGGACCGCCGGATCGGCTTCGACTATCTCGGCGCCGAAACCGGTGCCGAGACCCGGACCGGGACCGGGGCCGGTGCCGAAACCGGGACCGGTGCCGACGGCGGGCCGAGCCGGCTGGTGGTGACCTTCGCCGACCCGGTCACCGGGCTGCACGCCGCCCTGCACTACGAGATCCCGGACGGCACCGACGTGCTGCGCCGGTGGGTCGAGCTGACCAACACCGGGCCGGAGCCGCTGCGGCTGCACCGGGCCGACTCGGCCGGCTTCTGCGTACCCACGCCGCACGGGGCACGGTTGAGTTACCAGTGGGGGCAGTGGGCGCAGGAGTTCCAGCTCGACCACGTCGACCTCGGGCACGGCGAGTTCACCGTCGGCAGCGCGCAGGGCGTACCGGGGCACGCGTACGTCCCGTGGCTCGTCGTCCGGGACCAGGCCGAGCCGACCGGCTCCGCCTGGGCGGTGGCGGTGGACTGGACCGGCTCGTGGGAGATCACCGCGACCCGGGACACCGGCGGGCTGACCCGGGTACGCGCCGGCCGGCGCCTCGTCGACGGCCCGCTCGACCTGCCCGCCGGGGCGCGGATCAGTCTGCCGGCGGTCACCGGCGCCTACAGCCCGGATGGGCTCGGCGGGCTGGCCCGGGTCTGGCACGACTACCAGCGCCGGCTCGCCGCCGACCGGCTCACGCCCCGGCCGGTGCTCTACAACTCGTGGGAGGCGACCTACTTCACGGTCGACGCGGATAACCAGCTCGCGCTGGCCCGGATCGCCGCGGACCTCGGTGTCGAGACCTTCGTGGTCGACGACGGCTGGTTCGTCGGCCGGGACGACGACACCGCCGGCCTGGGGGACTGGACCCCGGACCCGGCGAAGTTCCCGGCCGGCTTCGACGCCTTCGTCACCGAGATCCGCGGTCTCGGGATGAACTTCGGGCTCTGGGTGGAGCCGGAGTGCGTCAACCCGCGCTCGACGCTCTACGCCGAACACCCGGACTGGGTCTACCAGGTGCAGGGCCGGCCGCTGACCCCGATCCGCAACCAGTACCTGCTGGACCTCGGCCGTCCGGAGGTGGCCGAGTTCGTGCACTCCACCGTGGACGGGCTGCTCCGCCGGTACGACATCGGCTATCTGAAGTGGGACTTCAACCGGCCGCGTACCGAAGCGGGCCGGAGCTTGCCGGCAGCCGCCGGTGCGGCCGGGCAGGTCGACCTCGACGGCGCGCACGTGGCCAACCTGCACCGGATCTACGAGCGGCTGCGCCGCGACCACCCGCACGTACTGCTGGAAGCCTGTGCCGGCGGCGGGGCGCGGACCGACCTCGGCATGGCGGCCCGGGCCGACGTCTTCTGGCCGAGCGACAACACCGGCCCGCTGGACCGGCTCGCCATCCAGTACGGCTTCCTGCACGCCAACGCCCCGCACCTGCTCAGCTCCTGGGTGACCGACTCGCCCGGACTCTTCGACCCGCGCCCCCGGTCGTTGGCCTTCCGGTTCGTGCTGGCGATGGCCGGGGTGCTCGGCATCGGCGCCGACATCCGGCACTGGACGCCGGAGCAGCGCCGCGAGGCGGCCGGCTGGATCGCCCGGTACAAGGAGATCCGGGACGTCGTCACGCACGGCACCGTGCACCTGATCGGCGGCCCGGACCAGCCCCGCTGCGCCGTGCAGTACACCGCGCCCGACGAGCAGACGGTCGTGGTGCTCGCCTGGCACACCGGCCGGCTCGACGGCGTCGGCCTGCTGCCGTCCCGCCCGGTCCGGCTCCCGCTGGCCGGTCTCGACCCGGCCGCCGCCTACCGACACGACGAACGGCGCTACTCCGGCAGTCACCTGACCACCGTCGGGCTGCCGGTCCGGTGGACGCCCGACCACGACGCGGAACTCGTCGTCCTCCGGCGCGCCTGATCCACCACCCCCGTTCCCCGACAGTGAAGGAAACGATGTGAGACGACATGCGCTCGTCGGCGTACTCGCCCTCGCCGGCGGTCTGCTGGTCGCGCCCGTCCCCGCCCAGGCACAGGGCCCCGTCGCCGAGCCCGCCGGCACCGCTTTGACGGACTCCCGGGAGGTGCTCAGCCCGACCCCCTACCAGGGCTGGAACACCTACTACGGGCTCGGCGGGGAATTCTCCGAGGAGTCGGTGAAACAGGTCGCCGACGCCCTGGTCGACCGGGGTTTCGCCGAGGCCGGCTACGACATCGTCTGGCTCGACGGCGGCTGGCAGGACCCGGAGCCGCGTACCGCGGCCGGTGACCTCCAGGCCGACCGGACCCGGTTCCCCAACGGGCTGGGGCCGCTGGTCGACTACATCCACGGCTTGGGGCTGCGGGCCGGCATCTACACCGACGCCGGGCCGTACATCCCGGGCAAGTGCGGGCTCGGCAGCCACGGCTACTACCAGCGGGACGCGGACCAGTTCGCCGCCTGGGAGTTCGACGCGGTCAAGGTGGACTACCTCTGCGGGATCGCCGCCGACCTGGACCCGAAGACCGTCTTCACCGAGTTCGCCGCCGCGCTGCGCGACAACGCCAGCAAGCGGCCGATCATCTTCAACCTCTGCAACCCGGTGACCTCACCGGACTGGGGCAACTACCCGGAGGAGCAGCAGTCCACGTACTCCTGGAGCTACGCGCCGGCGATCGCGCAGTCCTGGCGGACGTACACCGACGTGGGCTTCGTCGGTGAGGTCAAGTACAAGGACGTGCTGCGCAACTACGACGCGAACGCGCGGCACCCGGAGGTCGCCGGGCCGGGGCACTTCAACGACCCGGACTACCTCGGGCCGGAACTCGGGATGACCGACGAGGAGTTCCGGACCCAGATGACCCTCTGGACCGTGGCCGCCGCGCCGCTGGTGATCGCCAGCGACGTACGCAAGATCAGTCAGACCTCGGTGGAGATCCTCACCGACCCCGAGGTGCTGGCGATCAACCAGGACCCGGCCGGGGTGCAGGCGGTCCGGGTCGGCCCGGCCGGCACCACCGAGACCTGGGTGAAGCGGCTCGCCGACGGTGACCGGGCGGTGGTGCTGCTCAACCGGGGCGACAGCCCGAAGACCCTGACCACCACGGCGAAGGCGCTCGGCCTGACCGGCAACCGGTTCACTGTCGAGAACGCCTGGACGAACCAGGTCACCGAGAGCGCCGGCACGATCAGCGCGGCGGTCCCGGCGCACGGCGCGGCGCTGTTCCGGGTCGGGACGCACCGGGGGCTGCCCGGCGTACCGCACGTCACCGCCGGCCTGCCGCAGGTGACCGAGGTCGGCGGCGTCGCCACGCCGGACGGGTCGGCGCCGGTCGCCGCCGGTGGGGACCAGGCCCGGGTCGAGGTCGCCGTCCGCAACGACGGCCTGCTGCCGGTGCTGGTGCCGCAGGTGACCCTGGCGGCACCCGCCGGCTGGACGGTCCGGCCGCAGGGCCGGGCGGCGGTGCCGGTGCTGGGCGGTGGGCAGAGCAGGACCTTCGGCTTCACGCTGACCCTGCCGGCCGGCGCTGCCCCCGGTGCCGCCAGCCTGACCGCCACCACCTCCTACCAGGTGCCCGGGCACGGCCGGCTGCGGCAGGCGACGGTCGGTACCCTGACGGTCGCACCGGCGCCGCCGGACGGTGAGGTGGTGCTCTCGCACCACGACTGGATCAGCGCCACCAGCGGTTGGATGAGCCCGACGGTCGACGCCAGCGTCGGGGGCGGCTCCCCGATCAGCGTGGTCGGCCAGGTGTACCCGACCGGGATCGGCGTCGCCTCGCCCTCCACGGTCCGCTACTACCTCGGTGGCCGGTGTACCCGGCTCTCCGTACTGGTCGGACTGGACGACGCGGTCCGCAACGTCGGACCCGAGGGCGCGACGGTGACCTTCCAGGTGGTCGGCGACGGCCAGGTCCGTTACGACAGCGGAGTGCTGACCCGGGACGATCCGCGTCAGGTCGACGTCGACCTGAGCGGGGTACGGGTCCTCGACCTGGTGGTCGGCGACGCGGGCGACGGCGGCTACAACGACCGCGCCGACTGGGCGGGCCTGACCGCCACCTGCTGACGCCGACTGCGGACGGTCCGCGCCCGGGTGGCACCCGCATCCGGGGGCGGACCGTCCAGTCGGTGAACTGCACCGAGACACCGCTACCACCTAAGTGAAGACGTGCCCCGGCTGCGGGGAGGAGCCGAAAACCGCGTTCGTTCCGAGCCGGGCCAAGCGCGACGGGCTACCGGCGTACTTGCCGGGACCGCAACCAGGCGCGGCAGCAGGTATACCGCGACAGGTATACCGCGAGACGCACCGGGAGAGCATCCGGGAACGCCAGCGATCGAGCTGCGGGCCGCCGGAATGAGTCTAGGGGAGATCGCCCGGAGAGCTGGACGTAAGCAAGAACGCCGTATGGGGAGTGGTGCGCCGCGCGGCCTAGCTGCACCGTTTACCCGGACAGCACCCGGGCCGCCGTTGTGGCGCCCCGGGGTGCTTTCATCTTCGTTTTACCCTCGACTACCGCGTGGGACTGCTGCTAGCGGCGGCGAGGGAGTCGTCGAGCCACTGCGCGGTGAGCTCGTCCGGGTTGACGTATGCCGGGGTGGGCACGGGCAGCCCGAACCGGTCCAGGGCGGCGGCGAAGCCGTCCTACCGGTCGGCCTGCGGTTCGTACCGGGAGCTTTCGCCGAGGTACCCGAACGACCGGTGGCCGAGGGCGACCAGGTCGTCGACGATCCGGCCGGTCGCGGCGCGGTAGTCGCCACCGACGTAACAGATCTCGACGCCGGGGACCTCCCGGTGTCCGATGTAGACGAACTGGTGGCCGTCGGCGGCGAGCCGGGCGAGGTCGTCGAGGTGTGCCCGGTGGCCGAGGATCAGGCTGCCGGCCGCCTGGCCGAGTCCGTTCACCCCGTTGCGGTAGATCCGGCAGATCTTCGAACGGCCCGGCTACGCGCACTCGAACTCACTGTAGCGATCGCGCCGCTCTCAGTGATGAATCTCAAGCATGTCCATGCATCCATTGATCTACCCGCCTTCTGATGTCGAGACTGGACGGACCGGCCGATTAGCGAGCACGGGGGGCGACGTCCAGCCTTCCGTGGACGCGCTATCCCTGATTGGAGAGTCATGTCTCAATCAATCAGCCGACGCCTGAAGAGACGCTGGATCCTGCCCGTCCTGGCGGCAGTCGCCACGGTGTCCGGCACACTGCTTATCCCTGCTGCGGCCTCAGCGGGGCCAAGAGAGGGGCTGTCCGAGCCGACCATTGCCACTCGATCTGTCGGGAAGAGTCCCGATCAACTTCGCAGGTTCTGGACGCCTGAGCGTATGGAGCAAGCGGCCGCGAACCCTGCCCCCGCTCCCAACATTCGGCCGGGAGGTCAACCGGATACCGGAAGGGGAACCGCACGGGCACGGAAAGAGGACCCATCGACGGCTTGGGCCGCTCCGGTGGCACCTAAGAGCTTCGCAGGTGCCCAGCCATCCCCGTTCGTCTCGACGATGGCCACGGTCAGTGTCTCTCAACGGGTTTCCAATGTGACCACCTGGCCGACGAGCGCAGTGGGCCGCCTGTACTTCTCCAATCAAGCGGAGACGGAATGGTATAGTTGCAGCGCGACTTCCATCATTGCCGACAGCCCCAACGCCGTATGGACGGCAGCGCACTGCCTTCACTCCGCTTCGGGCGGCGATGCGGGATGGTATAGGAATCACATATTCGTGCCGGCCGTCAGTGGCTCGACGCTTCCGTACGGATATTTCCCCGGCGTCAACCTCATCGCCCACAACGAGTTCATCAGCGGCGACCCGACAGAAGACAAGACGCTGACATGGGGGTCGTGATCGTTACGCCCGGAACGGGACAATCGCTGAGCCTTAAGGACACCGTGGGAGCCTGGGGCTACCGGTTCCTCGGAGAGACAGATTTCAGCAACGTCCGCTCGTACGGGTACCCTTCAGATGGCTACAACAGGCCCGACTCCGACTTCGCGCAGGGCGATTACATGATGTATTGCGAGGGCAACACGGCGGATGCCGCCGATGGGGATCCCCTGGACAATCGGCTCGAGCTGGCCTGCGATATGGGCCATGGAGCAAGTGGGGGGCCTATGGCGATCAACATCGGAACAAACCCTCAGATCGTCGGCACCAACTCCCATCGTAATGTTGACAGCAACGGCAACTTCATCGACATCGGGCTGCTCTCATCCAACCATGGACTTGTGGCCACGGTAATAATCAGGCACGTCAACGATAATTGGTGATACCGTTTCGCGGGGTCCGTCGCTCGCTGGCGGACCCCGCGAAACGGATTGCAATGCCGCCGATGGCGCGATTCGATGACGGCCCCATTGGTCCCCATTTACTGAAGGGTGGTCAATACTGACTTTTGAATTCCGGCGTCGGGGGCACTTCCCTGCTCTTTTCAACGAACTCGACGCTTGAGTCATCCTGCCAGTGCCGGAATTCATATCAATGATCTAGTCGACCGCGCGCACCTTCCCGTCAGCGCTGACCGTGATCTGGCCCTGCGGTCTAATTCCGCCACACTCCCCCGGGGAATCGACCATCTTCGGATCGAGCGTCAGCGTCTCATTGACAATCCGACTTCCTGTCAGATCGGCTAGGGCCACGGTCACATCGACGGGGCCGGGCGGCATGTCGGGGAGACGGACAAAGCCCGCTTCCTCGCCTGTGGGCTCTTCACGTGCAGCACAGACGGTATCAGGTCCGCTTTCGATGCAACCGTCGTCGACGGTCCGGGAACTCTTTCGTAGAGCGACCGGTTGCGTCTGGCAGGAACCGTCCCAGCACACGGTCATCTCCGCTGTGTCAACCCGCTCCGCGATCGTCGCGTCGACGGTGATACCGATCCCCTTCGGGGTATCAATTAAATCGCAGGTCTTCTCTCCGGTCCGGGTGCAACCGGCCAGCGCCGTCAGTGTCAATGTTGCGACCAACAGGGGCCTAATCCTCGGCATGAGCACTCCAATCGGGTGGACACCGTGGATACGACGATGGGCTTGCCGCCTCGATATCGTCCCAGAGCGGCTTCGTCTCCATCAACGGGGGTCTGTGAGCCTGGCACCTGACCCGCTTCCGGGTGTGGGCCGACGCCACCCGAGACGCAACGGGCCGTGCATCGGATCGCCACGCCTAGTGAGTTGATCTCAACAAGGATCCAGGCTCGGGTTGGATGACACGGGCATCGCGTCCATAACGGATGATGCGGAGACAGAGCGTGGGGCCCTACGGTAGACAGGTTCTTGCGGCGGAATCTGGCCTACCAGGAAGGATCTCTCCGTGGCCATCGCCAACGGGAGAGCGGTGACGCGGCGCCGGGATCGGCCCGGGCCATCACAGACGGGGCACCCGCTGGTGCCGTTGTCATGGATCTCCCCCTGCCCCCGGCACGCCGGCTCCGGCCCCGGGCCGCTGTATGGGGAGAACCAAACAGCGACCCGGGGTTTCCATCGCGGACCGCCGAGAGCGCGGTCCCGTTCCGCCCGCACCCGTGCCGGAGGAGGAGAGCGCGGACGGAACCAGGAAGGTTGGGACCGACCCCGGAGTGCTTGGAAGGCAGGGCCGCTTCCAACGGGCTTCTAAGGTGGCTAACGGCGCCGGGGTACCCAGTAGATGATCTGACCGACGATCAGTGCGGGGTGTCGGTCGGGCAGTGCTTCCAGGGCGCGGGTGAGGTGCGCGGCGAGGTACATCATCAGCCCGACCCGGTTGCCCTGGAAGGAGATCAACAGCGCCAGGCGGGCATCCTGGCACGGCCAGTCGTGATCGCAGTCTCGACAGGCGTACCTGTCCGTGGGCAGGTGCAGCCCGGCCGGGGTCTCAGGCACCTGCCGTGCGGCCTGGCGCTCACGCACCCGCCGTCGGGCGACGTGCCGTTCCCAGCGCGCCCACGGCCCAATCACGATCTACACCCGCTCGGCGTGCCTGGCCCGGTGGTGCTGTGCCGGCGTCAGGTACCCAGCACGGCCGTTACGCAGCGCGGGATAGCACCCGGCCCGCCCGTTCCATCCGTCGTAGCGCCGCCGGTGCGCCTGCCCGTGCGGGTCGGGCCAGCCGGGCCAGGTCGGCTGGGGCGGCCCGTCCGGCCCATCCGGTCCGTCCGGTGGCGGATCGGTCTGGACCGCCCGGGACTGCCGTTCGACGGCGATCCCGCTTGCCGCTTCCCGGACCGCTTCGCGGAAGTCGTAAGGGCTGATGGGCTGCACCCTCGGCGGTTGGTACGGACTCGGTATCAGCTCGATGGAGTCGGGGCAGATCCATCGGTGTCCGCATCGGCAGTACAGCCAGAGGCGCCACCACGCCCGGCGATGGCTCGGTTTGATCCCACGTACCCGTCTCAATGTCCTTCCCTCCCGTTTCGGCTAACAGACAGGGCGGGGGCAGCGTCCGTTCGGGTATCAGACGCCGCACCCGCTGTCTGGAGAGACGTGGAGAATGTAAGGAGTAGGGACTGTGGCCGGAAGCGAATATCTGATCAAGGAGCTGCGGCGCGTCCGTGAAGCCTTCGGCCTCACTCAGGAGGCGTGGGGGCAGCGGATCAAGTTCTCCGCACAGCACGTCAGCTCGATAGAGCGCGGGACGCGAGCCGCCCACCCGCGCTACCTGGAAGCCGTAGATCGGGCGTTCGGTACGGCCTTTATCGAGTTCTATCGCGAGTTCATCGTCGGCGAGGCCGCGCCAGTCTGGTTGAGGTCGTTCATTGAATACGAAGCCCGCGCCAGTCTCGTCCGAGCCTTTCAGCCGATCGTCATTCCTGGCTTGCTCCAGACGGAAGCGTACGCGCGGGCGGTACTGCTTGGCCACGGGCGCCGTGGGGAAAACATGGACGCCGCTTTACTGACTCGACTTCATCGGCAGGACATTTTGCACCGCGAACCCGAACCCTGTCAGTTCGTCGCCGTTCTTGATGAATCGGTGCTACGTCGGCGGATCGGGTCACCGGACGTGATGCGCGACCAGTTGAAGGCGGTCGTTGCAGCCTGCGACAGCCCAACCATCGGAGTACAAGTCGTGCCGGCGGATGTCGGAGCGTATCCAGGGCTTGACGGACCGTTCGCGCTGGCAAGCGTCGAGGGGCGCCCGATCGGCTACCTTGAGGGCCATCTGAAGGGGCGCGTGATCGAGGCACCGGATCAAGCGGCGGACCTGGAGGGGGTTTGGGAAAGCATCCGGGGGTACGCTCTGCCCGTACAGCAGAGCCTAGACCTGATCATGAGGACGGCGGAAGAATGGACATAGGCGGCATCCCTCGGTGGCACAAGTCGACCCATAGTGACAGCTCCGGATGCGTCGAGGTAGCCGACAACCTCCCCGGCCGGGTGCTGGTGCGGGACACCAAGGACCGTGACGGGGGAACCCTGACCTTCGAGCCGACCGCCTGGCAGGCGTTCGTCAGCCTGGCGAAGCAGCACGCCTGACGGTTCGCGCCTCTCGCGCCCTATAACTCGGTCGAGCACCGGGCCGAGCTGGCGACGCTCCGGCAGGGCGGCACCGACTGTCCGGGCATGCGGGGTGTAGACGATCAAGACGCTCGGCCGCTCCGTCATGCCGCCGAGGCCACATACGGAGCTGCCCCAAGAGGCCACATACGGAGCTGCCCCAACGGGCCGGCCATAGACGGGCTCATCCGGCCAGCAGTGCCCGCCCCCGCCGGTCGAGTTCGGTATTGTCGATCTTGCCGTTGGGTAGCCGGGGCAGTGCCGCCACCAGCTCGATCCGGGCCGGCAGCGCGGCCGCCGGCAGGAGCGCGAGCAAGTGTTCCCGCAGCCGCCGCCGGTCGAGCGGGTCGGCCGCCGGCACGACGAACCCGACCAGCCGGTGCCGCCCGCCCCGGCCGCCGGGTTCCGGATCGGAGACCACCCCGACCCCGGCCGCGGTCACCCCGTCCGCCGTACCCAGCGCGTGCGCGATCTCGGCGCGCTCTACCCGTACCCCACCGAGCTTGAGCTGGAAGTCGGCCCGGCCGTGGAAGTCGAGTGCGCCGTCGGCCCGGACCGACACCAGGTCACCGGTCCGGTACACCCGCTCACCGCCCAGCACACCGAACGCCTCCCGATCGCCGCTCTCGGCACGGCCGTCGGGGTCGCCGTCGCCTGGCTGGCCGACACGGTTGCCGTCCGGGTCGCCGTCGCCGGTATGGTCCGTCGGGCCGTCGGCCGGCTCGCGGGAGACCGCCAGCCCGGGACCGCCGATACACAGCTCACCGATCTCGCCGGCGGGGACCGGCCCGCCGTCCTCGCCGCAGACGTAGACCCGGGTGCCCGGAATCGGGCCGCCGATCGGCACGGACCGGCCCTCGGCGTCCGCCGGCCGGCAGGCGTGCACGGTGCTCCACACCGTGCACTCGGTCGGGCCGTACTCGTTGTAGAGGCGGGCCTGCGGCAGCGCCGCCAGGTGCCGGCCGACCAGCTCGGGCGGACAGGACTCCCCGGCCACGATGACGGTACGTAGCGAGCCGAGCTGCCGGGCCAGCCCGCCGCGCAGCGCGACGCCGTACAGCGACGGGACCATCAGCAGGTGCGAGGCGGCGTACCGGCTCGCCGCCTCGCCGACCGCGACCAGGTCGGTGGGGCGGTCGCTGGGTACGACCAGGGTGCCGCCGCAGGCCAGCGTCCAGTAGATCCCGGCGACCGAGCTGTCGAACGAGATCGAGGAGCAGAGCAGGTACGCCGTCACCGGCTCCGGGTAGTAGCCGAGCCGGGCGGCGGTGGAGTAGGCCAGCGCGGCCGCGGAGATCGTCACCCCCTTCGGGCGCCCGGTCGAGCCACTGGTGAAACAGGTGTAGGCGAGCGTTCCCCGCCTCGCCGCCCGGGTGGTGGACGGGGTGGGAAGCGCGTCCAGCACGAGCGTGTCGTGCCGGTCCGGCAGCGGCGGCAGGCCGGGCTGCGCCAGCACGACCCGGGCACCGGAGGACTCGGCGAGCTGGTGCTGCCGCCGGACCGGAAAGGCGGCGTCGACCGCGACGTACCGGGCGCCGGCCCGGAGCACCCCGAGCATGCCGACCACCGCCCACCGGGACAACCGGGTGTGCACCAGCACCGGCTCGTCCCGGCGTACGCCCCGGTCCCGCAGCGCCGCCGCGACCGCGTCGGACCACTCCCGCAGCTCCGGATAGTCGAGCCCGCCGTCCCGGTCGACGACCGCCGGCCCGGCACCGGCCAGCCGCGGTTCGAGCAGGTCGAGGACGTGTGCCGGGTACGTCAGCGCCGGGCCGGTCAGGTCTGGCCGCCGGGACCCGGTCAGGTCTGGCCGCCGGGATGTCACCGGACCGCCGCCAGGATCCGCAGGGACTGCTGGAAGGTGGCCGCCCGCTGCCGCACCCAGCTCTCGCCGAACAGCTCGGTGTCGTAGGCGACCAGCCCGGTCAACGAGTCGTCCGAGTACATCGTCCAGAGCAGTGGCCCGGGGATGACCGCCGGTGCCCGGCGGTCCGTGGCGACCGGGGTCAGCCGCAGTGCCGGCGGCTCGGGCGGCGGCGGCACGGGGGTACGCGGGATGAGCTGGAAGAGCGGCAGCACCCGGTCCCGGCGGGGCAGCATCTCGAACAGCTCGGGTACGGCGCGCAGCACGGTCAGCAGCGGGATGTCGTTCGCGTACGCCTGCCGGCAGCTCCCGTCCACCCGTCGACGCAGCTCGGCCAGGTCCGGCCCGCCGGACCGGTCCACCCGGATCAGCAGCGTGTTCAGCAGGAACCCGACCGTCTCCCACTCGCTCGGGATCCGGCCGGCGGTGATCACCGGTACCAGTGCGTCACCCGGGCTCGACCCGTCCTGCGGGTACATCGCGGCGGTGAAGGCCGTGAGCAGCAGGCTGAACGGGGTGGTCCGGGCACGTCGCGCCGCCTCGGTGACCGCCCGCCGCAACTCGTCGTCGACCGTGAAGTGCACGGTGGCAATCGTCCCGGAACTGCCCGGCCGCCCCGGCGTCTCGGCCGGTACGCCCAGCCCGGTCGCCCCGGCCAGCCGCTCCCGCCAGTACGGCTGCACCTGCCTGATCCGGGCCTGCCACTTCGCCGACCGGTCGTCCTCGGCGATCGCGGTGTACTGCATGACCGGCTCGCTCCACGGCGCCCGCCCGGCCAGCCGGGCGGTGTACGCCACCGCGACGTCCCGGCCCAGCACGGTCATCGACCAGGCGTCCGCCGCCACGTGCTGGGCGACCAGCACCAGCAGCGCCCGCTCCGGGCCACGCCGGCCGAGGTGTGCCCAGAGCAGCGGCGCGGAGTCGTCGGGATGGTCCCGCTCGCAGACCTCGGTGACGAACTCGGCGGGCGGCGTCACCGGGTCGAGGTCGCGGACGGCGAGCCGGGCCGGCATCGGTGGCAGCACCCGCTGGTACCGCCGCCCGTCGGTGTGCCGGACCAGCACGGTACGCAGCGCGCCGTGCCGGGCCACCACGTCGTCCAGCGCGGCCCGCAGTACGGGCACCTCGACCGGCCCGTCCACCTCGAACGCGGCGTGCACCAGGAACCGCGGATTCAGCACCTGACCGGGCAGCCATCCGTCGATCTCGGTCAGCAGCTCCAGCGCGTACGTCAGTGGCGCTTCCTCGACCACCGTCATCACCGCTCCCTCCGTGGCTGCCCGGCCACGGGCAGCCGCTTGATCCCCGTTAGGAATGTCGACCGGACCCGGACCGGCTCGCCGACGACCGCCACCGACCGGAACATCCGGAACAGTTCGGCGAAGAGCAGCCGGAGCGTGAGCCGGGCAGGTGCGAACCGATGCAGTAGTGCCGGCCGCTGCCGAACGCGAGGTGCCGGTTGGGCCGGCGGCGGATGTCGAAGACGTCGGGATCGGCGAAGACCGCCGGATCGCGGTTGGCGGCACCGAGCCAGGCCACCACCGCGGCGCCGGCCGGGATGCTGCGGCCGTGCAACGACACCGGCCGGCGGGCGACCCGCATGAAGTGGCTCGCCGGGGACGCCCAGCGCAGCGCCTCCTCCACCCCCGGGTCGAGCAGGTCGGGGCGGTCCGCCCAGCCGGCGTACCGGTCGGTGCCGGCCAGCTCGACCAGCGCGGCGGCCGGTACGTGCGGCAGCGTGACGCTGGCCCCGAGCAGCAGGCTGTAGCAGTTGGAGACCACCGCGCCCGGCCGGGCCCGCTCGCCGTCGGTCCGCATGCCGAGCAGCAGGCTGACCAGGTCGTCGCCGGGCGAGCGGGTCCGCTGCCGGACCACCTCGGAGAAGTAGCCGAAGAGTGCCCGGTGCGCCTGGTCGAGCGTGCGCGCGCTGCCGGCCGGCAGTTGGTAGTCGGGATCGTCCTCGGCGGTGCACATCATCGCCAGCCGGGACAGCTCCGGCCAGTCCCCGGCCGGCAGGCCGAGCAGCGGGCCGATCGCCACCAGCGGCAGGCCGGTCAGCGCGGCGGCCAGGTCGAACGGCTCGCCGCCGGCACCCGGGGCGAGCAGTTCGGTCACGCCGGCCCGGATCCGCCCGGCATGCGCCTCCACCGGTCGGGCGTTCATCGCGCGGTACAGCGGGGCCCGCATCCGGTCGTGCCGGGGCGGGTCGGTGGCCGCCAACTGCTGCCCGCCGGCCGGGTCGCCCCGGCCGAGCAGGTTGAGCAGGGTGCCCTGCTCGGAGCTGAACGACTCGTGCTCGGCGAGCACCCGGGCCACGTCCGGATACCGGGTCACCGCCCAGAAACCGAGGTCGGCCGGGAGCCCGGGCCGGGACACCGGCTGCCAGTGCACCGGGCTGCGCTCCCGGAGGATCCGCCAGACCGCGTGCGGGTCGCCCTCCGCGTGCAGGCCCGGGTCCGCCAGGTCGATCGTGGACAGCTCGTCAACCATGCCCGTCGCTCCCGCGCAGCGGGCCGAGGGCTTCGGCGAGGGCGGCGACGGTGGGCAGCAGGAACAGGGTGCCGGTGGTCGCCTCCACGCCGAGTTCGGTGTCGATGTCGAGTTGCAGGTCGGCGGCGAGCAGCGAGTCGCCGCCGAGTTCGAAGAAGTCGTCGTGCACCCCGATCGGCGCGACGCCCAGCTTGGCGCTCCACATCCGGATCAACCGCCGCTCCAACTCGGTGCGCGGCGGCACGTACTCCGACGCCATCTCCAGGTCGTCCCGGGAAACCGTCACGGTCACCGTGCCACCTCCATCGCGGCGCGGGCGCTCCGGACGCTGATCTGCGGGGCGGTGACCAGCAGCCAGAGCGCCCGCTGGAAGTCGTCGGCCAGCCGGACCACGCTGGCCTCGTCGAACATCCGGGGGTTGTACATCACCCGGACCACGAACGAGGTGTACGGCTCCATCACCCAGAGGAAGTCCACCGGCATCACCGGCTGCTCCGCGACGACCTCGGGCGGCAGCTTCATCCGCTGGTAGCGCACGGTCGCGCGGTCGTCGGCGAAGTCCGGGATCGGCTGGCAGAGCTGGATCGGCGTCGGCACCACGGTGCTGCTGTCGAAGGCCGAGGCGGCGACGTTCGGCAGCGCCTCCAGCACCCGGATCAGGGGTACGTCGTTGGTCTGCGCGGCGATCCCCGCCCGGTGCACCCGGGCGAGCACGGTCGCGAGGGTCTGCTCGGCGGGCACGCCGAGCCGCAGTACGTGGCCGTTGACGAAGAAGCCGACGGTGTCCCACTGCTGCCGGCTCCGGCCGGCCCCGAGCACCGGGATCGCGATCTCGCTGCCGCCGGTCCGCCCGGTGAGACTGAGCGCGTACGCGGTCAGCAGCATCGTGAAGAAGGAGGTCCGGGCGGTCCGGGCGGCCCGGCGTACCTCCTGCACCGTGCGGTCGGACAGCTCGAAGGTGTGCAGGGCGCGTACCCCGCCGGTGCCGTCGACCGGGCGGGGGCGGTCGGCCGGAACGCCCACCGCCGGCAGGTCGCCGAGGGTCCGTTGCCAGTACGGCAGCGCCGACCGGATCTGCTTCTCCCGCTCGGCCGAGCCGTCGGCGAGGGCACACTCGACGTACTGCGGCAGCGGCGTGCGGTCCGGGGGCTCACCGCGCAGCCGGCGCTCGTACCCGGCCATCACGTCCCGGATGGCGACCTGCATCGTCCAGCCGTCGGCCGCCGTACGGTGGATCACCAGCACCAGCGCCGAGGCGTCCCCGAACCGGGCCAGGTACGCCGCGAGCAGCGGTACCCGGTCGCTGGGCTGCCCGTCGGCGAGGGCCCGGGCGGTGATCCGGGCCACCTCCGCGTCCCGGTCGTCCGGCGCGGTCCCGTGCCGGTCCAGGACGGTGAGCGGCACCGGGGCGGGTGGGCGTACCCGCTGGAACGGAAAGCCCTGCTCGCGCACCACCACGGTACGCAGCGCGCCCTGGCGTCGTACCATGTCGTCGAGCGCCTGACGCAGCACGTCGACGTCGACCGGTCCGGTGAGCCGGTGCGCACACCAGTTGACGAAGTTCGGGCCGAACACGCTGCCGCCCTCGTGCACCGCGAACGCGGCCAGCAGCTGCTGCGCGTACGACAGCGGCGCCTGGACGCCGGTGAGCCCGTCGTGTTCGGTCGGGGGAGCAGCCACCACGTCTGACCCGGTCATGCCGGATCCGCCTTCAGCACCATCGGTTTCCCATCGTCGAGACCTCCTTGCTCCGGAACCTGCGCAGCGGTTGTCAGGCCCTCGGTCCGCGCCTGGTAGTCCACCGAGGCGACGAAGGCCCGTTCGATCAGGGCGGTGGTCGGCGCGGGCGGCCCGCCCGGGATCGTGCCGAGGCCGGTCGGAAACCGGCCGGCGCCGTCGAAGAGGCTGGCCAGGGCCATCAGGTTGGCGAACCGGCGGCGCTGCTTCGCCGGCAGCGGGTCGATGAAGACCGGCCGGATGACCCGTTCCACCATGGCCGGCGGCGCGAACCGGGGCAGCGACACCCGCAGGCCGAGTTCGCCGCACCGGGCGACGACCAGGTCCACCAGCCGCTGCACGGTCGGCGCCGCGGCCCCCGCCGTTATCCAGTACTCGGCGACCGGTCCGGTGCGGTCCGCCGGCGCCGGCCCGCCGGACACTGGCCCCGGGCCGCCGGACGTCGATGCCGGGTAGCCGGACGCCGGGTCGCCGGACGGTGGCGCCGGGGCGGTGGACGGTGGCGCCGCGGCGCCGGACGTCGGTGCCAGGCCGGTGGACGGGGTCGGGGGCAGGGCGAGGGCGACCAGCGCCTCGGCCACCAGGTCCCGGGGCAGCACGTCGATGGTGGCGCCCGGGCTGAACGGCAGCACCGGCAGCAGGCTCCGCATGATCGCCGAGGTGGTGCTGTGCAGGCCCTGGAACCGGCTGGTCTCACCACCGGCCGAGTCGCCGATCACCACCGAGATCCGGGCGATCGCGGCCGGCAGGCCGCTGCGGCGTACGACCTCCTCGGCGGCGAGCTTGCTGGCCAGGTACCGCCGGGGGTCCACCGTGCCGCCCGGTTCCTCGGCCCGGGCCGGCCGGGCCAACTCGTGCCGGGCCACGAACGCGGTCGAGGAGAACACCAGCCTCGCCCCGGCATCGGCGGCGAACCGGACGATCTGTTCGGTGCCCCGGACGTTCTGGGTCCGCATCGTGTCGTCGTCCGCGCTGAAGTCGGTGACACCGGCGCAGTGCAGTACCACGTCGACGCTGGCGGCCAGCTCCGCGTACCGGCCACGGTGCAGGCCGAGCCAGGGCCGGGTGACGTCGCCGCGTACCGCCCGGCCGGGCACCTCCGCCCGGTAGGTCAGGGCGGTCACCCGGTGACCGGCCAGCCGGTGCAGCAGGGCGGCACCGATCACCCCGGACGCGCCGGTGAGCAGGATCGAAGTCATCCGGTACCTCCCGGGGGTGGTCGTGGGATCGCGCCACCGCGCGGATCGGCACCCCCTGCTGCCGCGCGGCGTACGGCCGGAAAGCCCGCCCACGGGCTACCGCCCCGACCGCGCCCCGTCCGCTTCAGTCAGCAAAGGACGGTGCGGCCGGAGACGCCAGGTCTGGCCCCGTTCGAGGGTGTGCGGATCCGCTCCGAACGGGTCCGAACGGGCGGATCGGGGCTCCGGTGCCCGGTGTACGCCCGCCCGCTCGTCCGCCCCCGGACCCCCGACCGTCGACAAGCCTGGCCCGTACCACGGCGATCCCGGCCGGACGACGGCCGTCCGTGCCGGAGCCAGCGCCGGCTCGACGACGGCCCTCCGGAAGGGAGTCAGCGCAGCGGTGCGGGCCGGATGTCCGGCGGTGCCGGTTCGACCAGGAACACCTGACCGGCGTGCCGCGGATCGCAGGGTAACTGGAGCAGTTCGGCCCACTCGGCGTCGACGTCGTCGACGGTGACACAGAGCCCGCTGTGCACGAGACGGAGCCGGAAGCCCTGCCCGGGTGACCCGACCGGGTCCAGGTGGAACTGCTCCCCGGCCCCTTCCTGGCCGCAGTAGTCGTCCTCGACCCGGGCGCCCACCTCCCGGCTGCCCTCCCGGATGCCCATGCAGCCGGGCCCAAACTCCGGATGGTCGGTCCGGATCAGATAGCTGGTGGCGCCGCCGGTGGCGGTGATCGGAGCGCTCAGGCTGCGTACCGGAAACGCCCCGGCGCAGCTCGCCTGGAAGACCTGCCCGTCACCGTCCCCGGCGCGTTCGGAGAGGCAGAGCCCGGAGTGCGCCACCCGGATCCGGGTCGCGCCCTGCCCACCGGCGACCTGCGTGCCCAGGTCGCCGCCGGTCGGAGCGGATTGGCTGGTCACGGTCGGGTCCGGCCGGGCGGTGTCGTCCCGGTCGGCCGGTTGCGACAGCCACCAGCCGGCGAGGACGGCCGCGATCGCGACCACCGCACCGGTCGCGGCGGCCAGCAGCAGCAGGCCGGGGCGGGGTCGCCGATCGGCTGGCTCCAGCGGTTCGGCCGGCTTCGGTGGTTCGGCCGCCGCCGGCGGTGTCGCGGCGGTGTCCACGAGACGTCGGCGCGCCGCCAGCCACCGCTCCACCGACTCCGGGGATTCGCCGCAGGCCCGGGTCAGGGCCCGGACCAACTCCTCCCGGGGCAGGGTGTTGCGGCCCAGCATGGTGGCGAGGGTGCTCGCCGGCAGGTTGTCACCGGCGGCCCGGGCCGACCGCTCGATCCGCCGGAAGCTCAACCCCGATCGGTCGCGCAACTGCCGGAGCAGCCCGACGAGGTCGGCCGGCGTCCGGGCGCGGCCGGGATCGAGGTCGTCGGTGCCATCGGGCATCAGAAGGTACCTCCGGCGGACGTGCCACGGGCCGCCGGCAGGACGGGCAGCCGGTGCGGATGGGTGCGGACCGGAGCCTCGGCACGGCACCGATCGCCGATCGTCGACATGTTAGCGCGGGTCGCCTCCACGCCCAGGGGCCACCGTCCCGCCCAGGCACGACTCCGCGCGTTGTGGCCCGGACCGGTGAGCGGCCATACTGACAGCCTTCCGCCGGTGCCGAGACCGATACGCGTTTCCGGCGTGGCGGTGCGGCAGCGTGCCGGGAAGGTCGGCGGCGAGCACAGGAGGTGGCGGCATCAGCGCCCGCAGGGTTCTCTTCGTCGGCGGCAGCGGGATCATCAGCTCCGCCTGTTCCCGGCTCGCCGTCGAGCACGGCATCGAGCTCACGGTGCTCAACCGGGGCACCACCACCCGACGACCGCTGCCGGCCGGGGTCACCGTGCTCCGGGCCGACATCCGCGATCCGGACGCGGTCCGGGCCGCCCTGGGCAGGCGGGAGTTCGACGCGGTGGTCGACTGGATCGCCTTCACCCCGGCACACGTACGGACCAGTGTGGAGCTGTTCCGGGACCGGACCGGCCAGTACGTCTTCATCAGCTCGGCGTCGGCCTACCAGACCCCGCCGGCCCGGCTGCCGATCGTGGAGTCGACACCGCTGCGGAACCCGTACTGGCGGTACTCGCGGGACAAGATCGCATGTGAGGACCTGCTCGTCCGGGCGTACCGCGAGGACGGCTTCCCGGCCACGATCGTGCGCCCGTCGCACACCTACGACCGGACCCTGGTGCCGTTCGACGGCGGCTGGACCGTGGTCGACCGGATGCGCCGGGGCAGGGAGATCGTCGTACACGGCGACGGCACATCACTGTGGACGCTCACCCACCACACGGACTTCGCCCGGGGATTCGTGCCGCTACTCGGGCATCCCGCCGCGATCGGTGACGTCTTCCACATCACCTCCGACGAGGCGCTCACCTGGAACCAGATCGCCGAGGCGCTGGCGGCGGCGGCCGGCGTACCGGCCCGGATCGTGCACGTGCCGTCGGACGCGATCGCGGCGGCGGATCCCGAGTGGGGTGCCGCGCTGCTCGGCGACAAGACGCACTCGATGGTCTTCGACAACACCAAGCTGCGCCGGCTGGTACCGGACTTCGTGGCGACCGTGCCGTTCGCGCAGGGCGCCCGGGAGATCGTCGACTGGCACGACGCCGACCCGGCGCGGCAGCGGGTCGACGCCCGGCTGGACGCGCTGCACGACCGTCTGGTCGAGACGTACCGGATCCGCGACCTGGTCCCGGCCGGCTCGGAGGACTAACGCCCGGGCACGGTGGCCAGCCGGATCCGGACCAGCAGGTCGTGCAGGGCCGGCTCCGCGGTCGGTCGTTCGGGGAGCCGGGACGCCTGCCCCGCCTCGTCCAGCGCGGCGTGCAGGGCCGTGAGGTCGGCGTCCAGCAGGTCGGCTCCGGGCGCGTCGGAGACCCCGGCGAGCAGGTCGTGCTCGCCGGCCGCCTTGGCCGCGACCAGCGTGCCGAGGTAGTCCGGCGCCTCCGGCAGCTCCGCCGCCAGGGTAGGCAGGTGGGCCACCAGCCGACCGGTCCGGATCAGGTGGATGCCGGTGAGCAGGGTCCGGAACGTGTAGAGCAGCGGCTTCAGCTCTCCGGTGCGGTCGAACAGCCGGCGCTGGGTGTGCGCGAAGCCCCGATAGTGGTGCGCGTGGTGCCGGGTGAGGCAGTCCGGCGCCAGCGCGACCAGTTCGGCGTGCGCCTCCCCGGTCAGCACGACGAGCGGGGAGAGGAGCTGCTCCAGTACGTAGCCGTTGCGCCGCAGCAGCAGGTGGCCGAACTTCGCCGCGTCGTGGGTGACCAGGTCGATCTCGACCCCGTCCCGGATCCAGCTCCGGCCCACCGTGGCCGGCCCGTGCCGCAGCCCGACCACTTCGGCGGCCGGCAGCAGGTGCACGCCGCGCAGGTCGACGTCGGAGTCCCGGGACGGAAAGCCGTACAGGTGCGCACCGGAGACGGTGGCGAAGAGCAGCGGATAGGGCTGGTCGGCCAGCACGTCGCGCAGCGCGGCCGGCTCCAGCCGGGTCAGGTCGGGCGCGGGTCCGCTCCGGCCGGTGCCTACCGTGTCGTCGGTCGTCCGGGTGCCTTCCGTGCCGTCGGTCGTCCGGGTGCCTTCCGAGCGTGTCATCCGAGTGCCTCCCGGGCGCTGCGGGCGCGTACCGAGTAGAGCCAGGCGTCCACCCGGGCCGTGTCGGGCACCGCCGGCAGCGGAGTGTGTGTCACGGCGTCGTCCAGGTCGGCGTGCAGGGCCAGCCGCCAGCGTTCCACCTCGGCCCACCCGACCTCGCCCCGGCGTACGGCCAGCAGCCGTTCGCGGTGCGGCCCCACGTCCAGTTCCAGCCGGCCGTGCCGGAGCAGGTCACCGGCGGCGATCAGCAGCCGGAGCAGGTGCATGACGTGCTTCCACCGGGGCTCGCCACGCTGCCGCAGATCCGCCTCCAGCTTCTTGAACTGACTCAGCACGTAGCCGGAATAGGTCTGGTAGGTGAGCTGGGACAGGAATGCCGGCCGCAGCTCCAGGAGTTCCTCGCCGACCGGGGTGACGGTGAGCACGGTGTGGGAGTGCAGCACCTCCAGCAGGTTCGGGTTCGCCTTCAGGGCCAGCTCGCAGAAGCGCTCCACCTCCCAGGAGAAGCGTTCCGGCTCGGGGCCGTCCAGGTGGCTGGGCGGCTTGGCCAGCGACCAGAAGGCGGTCGCGGGAGCGGCGTAGACACCACGGACGTCGGTATCCGATTCGTCGGTGGCCAGTCCGAAGGCGCGGGAGCCGACCACCGCGGCGTAGATGGTGTGCCGGGCGACCAGGCCGGGGCCATCGACCGCCGCCGTCCCCGCGTCGACCGCCAGGTTCTGCTGGTACGCCTTGCGCAGCGCGAGCTGCCCGCGCGGGCTGCGCAGCCGCCGCCCGTCGGTGAGCTGGACCAGGTAGCAGTCGTCGGCCGGGTCGTAGCCGAGCACCCGGCCGGTGGCGCCGCGCTGCACCCGTATTCCCGCCAGGTCGGCGGCGGTCTGCCGGAGCACCACCTGGGTCCCGTCGGGTAACCGGGGAGCAGTCGATCGCCTGGACATGGCGGACATCGTGCCGTACCGGAGATCCCGGCCGCATCCCAGATCACGCCGGCACCGCCGGCACCAGCCGTGCCAGGCGGGGCGCGGCGGGCCCCTCGAACAACTCCTGTCGTACCCGGCGGCGACAATCGGGTGATGTTCCTCGCCACGCGGCCCGGCCGGGTCGGACTATGTCGGTCCCCGGTCTGCCCAGTGGGTACGCTCGCTACCGGCGTGGGGCCCGCCCCGGCGCCCAGCCCGCCGACCAGCGGCACACGACCGGCGACTCTGGGAGTTCACCTCGTTGACTGCACAGCCTGAAATCCTGTATGGGGCCGATGACCTCACCCACCTCGAGGGTCTGGACGCGGTCCGGAAGCGGCCCGGCATGTACATCGGGTCGACCGACGGCCGTGGCGTGGGTCACCTGTTCAACGAGATCGTGGACAACTCCACCGACGAGGGCGTCGCCGGTCACGCGACCCGGGTCGAGGTCACCCTGCACGCCGACGGCTCGGTGCAGGTCGACGACGACGGCCGGGGGATCCCGACCGACGTGCATGCCAAGTCCGGGCTCTCCGGCGTCGAGCTGGTGCTGACCCGGCTGCACGCGGGCGGCAAGTTCGGCAACTCCGGCTACAAGACCTCCGGCGGCCTGCACGGGGTGGGCGCCTCGGCGGTCAACGCCCTCTCCCGGCGGTTCGACGTCACGGTGCGCCGGGACGGCAAGATCCACCAGATGTCGTTCCAGCACGGCGTACCGGGAATATTCGACGGGGCCGGCGCCGCGGCGACCTTCGCCGCGCACCCGGGGCTGCGCCTGCTGGGCAAGATGAAGCGGGGCGAGTCGACCGGCACGTCGATCCGCTACTGGCACGACGCGCGCTACTTCGAGACCGGGGCCACCCTCGACGTCGAGGCGGTCCGCACCAAGCTCCGGCACACCGCGTTCCTGGTGCCCGGCGTGACCTACGTGCTGCGGGACGCCACCGGCGGGGCGATCAGCGCCGAGACGTTCCACTTCCCGAACGGCCTGGCCGACATGGTCGACTACCTGGCGCCGGCCGCCGACAAGCCGGTCTCCGGCACCCTGCTGGTCACCGGCGAGGGCACCTACCGGGAGAACGCCGCCGACGCCAACGGCGTGATGCGCAGCAACGTCGAACGCCGGGCCGAGGTCGAGGTGGCGTTCCGCTGGGGCACCGGCTACGAGCGGACCGTCGAGTGCTTCACCAACACCATCCGCAACGTGCACGGCGGCACCCACCGCCGGGGCTTCGAGCGGGGCGCCACCCGAGCCCTGGTCGACGCGATCCGCAACGCCCGTGGCCTGCTCAAGCCGAAGGAGGACGCCCCGGTCCTGGACGACATCCTCGAGGGCCTCACCGCCGTCGTGCACGTCCGGATCCCGGAGCCGCAGTTCACCTCGCAGACCAAGGACGAGCTTTCCACCGCCCCGGTGACCAAGGTGGTGCAGACCGTCGTCGAGCAGCACATCAAGGCCTGGCTGGAGGACCGCAAGACCAAGGCCGAGGCGCGTACGGTGCTCCAGAAGATCGTCGACGCGGCCCGGGTCCGGCTGACCCAGAAGCAGCAGAAGGACGCCGCCCGGCGCAAGACCGCGCTGGAGGGCGCGGCGATGCCGCCGAAGCTGGTCGACTGCCGCTCCACCGGGGTCGAGCGCAGCGAGTTGTTCATCGTCGAGGGGGACAGCGCGCTCGGCACCGCCCGGCTGGCCCGCTCGTCGGAGTACCAGGCGTTGCTGCCGATCCGGGGCAAGATCCTCAATGTCCAGAAGGCGAGCCTCCAACAGGTGCTGGACAACGCCGAGTGCTCGGCGATCATCCAGGTACTCGGTGCGGGCTCCGGGCGCACCTTCGACCTGGCCTCGCTCCGGTACGGCCGCATCCTGATCATGGCCGACGCGGACGTGGACGGCTCGCACATCCGTACCCTGCTGATCACGCTCTTCGCCAAGTACATGCGGCCGGTGATCGAGGCGGGCCGGCTCTACGCCGCCGTGCCACCGCTGCACAAGATCAGCACCAAGGGGAAGAACCCGGAGACCCACTACACCTACACCCAGGCGGAGATGGTCGCCACCGTCGGCCGGCTGGAGAAGGCCAAGAAGCAGGTGGTCACCCCGATTCCCCGGTTCAAGGGTCTCGGCGAGATGGACGCCGACGAGCTCTGGGACACCACCATGAACCCGGCCAGCCGGATGGTCCGGCGGATCACCATGGACGACGCCGAGGCGGCCGAGCAGGTCCTCGAACTGCTGATGGGCGAGAAGGTCGAGCCCCGGAAGAACTGGCTGATCGACTCGGCGAACCGGGTCGACCAGGAGGCGATCGACGCCTGATCCGCCGGGCGGACAGGCACGCGGAACCGACAGCGGCCGGGGCACCGGCCGGGCGAGGGAAGAGAGCGCTCTAAGTCATGGCACGCCGTACGGGTAAGGGACCCAAGGTCGACCTGTCCTCCTTCGACCAGGCGGGGGCCCGGGTCCTCGACAACCCACTGGCCACCGAGGTCGAGGACTCCTACCTGGAGTACGCCTTCTCGGTGATCCACTCCCGCGCGCTCCCGGACGCGCGGGACGGCCTCAAGCCGGTGCACCGGCGGATCCTCTACTCGATGAGCGAGCAGGGGCACCGCCCCGATCGGGCGCACGTGAAGTCGGCCCGGGTCATCGGCGACGTGATGGGCAAGTTTCATCCTCACGGTGACGGGGCCATCTACGACGCGATGGTCCGGCTGGCCCAGGACTTCTCGCTGAACGCCCCACTCATCGACGGGCATGGAAACTTCGGGTCCCCGGACGACGGACCGGCGGCGGCGAGGTACACCGAGGCCCGGATGTCCCGCGAGGCGATGCTGCTGGTCGGCGAGCTGGGCGAGGGCACGGTCGACTTCAAGCCCAACTACGACGGCTCCCTGGCCGAGCCGACGGTGCTGCCGGCCGCGTTCCCGAACCTGCTGGTCAACGGCACCTCCGGGATCGCGGTCGGGATGGCGACCAACATGATCCCGCACAACCTCGGCGAGGTGGTCGCGGCGGCGCGTTGGCTGATCGACCACCCGGACGCCGACCTGGACAAGCTGATGGAGTTCGTGCCCGGTCCCGACCTGCCCACCGGTGGCCTGCTGCTGGGGCTGGACGAGGTGCGCAAGGCGTACGAGACGGGCCGGGGCGTGGTGCGGATGCGGGCCCGGGTGGAGACGGGTCCGCTGGAGGGGAGCCGGGGCCGGCAGGCGATCACCGTGGTCGAGCTGCCGTACGGGGTCGGCGCCGAGAAGATCATCGAGGCGATCACCGACGAGGTACGCGGCAAGCTGATCACCTCCGGCCCGCGCAAGGGGCAGCGGCAGGCGGCCCGGCTCCAGGGCATCGCCGACGTCAAGGACCTCACCGACCGGGAGAACGGCACCCGGCTGGTGATCGAGTGCAAGGTCGGGGTCAACCCGCAGGCGCTGCTGGCCGACCTCTACCGGCTCACCCCGCTGGAGCAGTCCTTCGGGGTCAACAACCTCGTCCTGGTGGACGGCCAGCCGCAGACCCTCGGGCTCAAGCGCCTGCTGGAGGTCTTCCTGGCCCACCGCTACGAGGTGGTGACCCGGCGTACGACGTTCCGCCGGCAGAAGCGGGCCGACCGGCTGCACCTGGTCGACGGACTGCTGATGGCGCTGCTCGACATCGACGAGGTGGTCCGGTTGATCCGGGCCAGCGAGAACGCCCAGGCGGCCAAGGACGGGCTGATGAGCCAGTTCGGGCTCTCCGAGATCCAGGCGACCTACATCCTGGACACCCCGCTGCGCCGGCTGACCAAGTTCGACCGGATCGAGCTGGAGGTGGAGCGGGAGCGGCTGCGTGACGAGATCGCCGCGCTGACCGAGATCCTGGAGGACGACCGGGTGCTCCGCAAGGTCGTCTCCGACGAGCTGGCCGCGGTGGTGGACGAGTTCGCCGCGAAGCGTCGTACCACGCTGATCGACGGGGACCTCAAGGAGGTGCTGGCGGCCTCGGCGCCGGCCGGGCCGCTGGAGGTCGCCGACGACCCGTGCCAGGTGATCCTCTCCGCCACCGGGCTGGTCGCCCGGACCGCCGCCGAGTCGGAGGAGGCCGCCGAGGGGCGGCGCCGCAACGGCCGGACAAAGCACGACGCGGTACGCGCGGTCGTGCACACCACCGCGCGGGGCCAGGTGCTGCTGGTGACCAGCGCGGGGCGGGCGTTCAAGACCGACGTACTGCCGCTGCCGGTGCTGCCGGAGCAGGCCGGCACGGTCTCGCTCTCCGGCGGGATGTCCACCGCCGAGCTGGTGCCGCTGGAGCCGGGGGAGTCGGTCGTCGGGTTGGCGCCGCTCGGCGAGCGCGGTGCCGGTTCGCCCGGCCTGGCGCTCGGCACCCGGCAGGGTGTGGTCAAGGTCTGCGCTCCCGACTGGCCGGTCCGGTCCGACGAGTTCGAGGTGATCGGGCTGCGCGACGGTGACGAGGTGGTCGGGGCGACCTGGCTCACCGACGGCGCGGAGACGCTCGCCTTCGTCACCTCGGACGCCTCGCTGCTGCGCTTCCCGGCCACGCTGGTCCGGCCGCAGGGTGTCAAGGGCGGCGGCATGGCCGGGATCAACCTCGGCTCCGGTGCCGAGGTGGTCTTCTTCGGCGCGGTCCGCACCGACGAGGCGGAGCACGGCGAGCCGATGGTGGTCACCTCCAGCGGCAGCGGTGTGAAGGTGACCCCGTTCGCGCTCTATCCGGCGAAGGGCCGGGCCACCGGCGGGGTACGCGCCCAGCGCTTCCTCAAGGGCGAGTCCAAGCTGGTCGTCGCCTGGATCGGGCCGCGACCGGTGGGCATCAGCAAGCGTGGCGAGCCGATGGCGCTGCCCGAGCCGGACCAGCGCCGGGACGGGTCCGGGGCGGCGATGTTCGGCCCGGACAAGGTGGGCCACCTGATCGAACGCGGCTGAGCCGTGACACTTCCGTCCCGGGTCTCGCCACAGCGAGGCCCGGGACGGGCACGTGTGCCGACGCGGGCAGGTGTGCCGACGGCCGATCCGCCATCCGGCGTACCGCCGGGCTTCACATGATCTTCAAGAGCTGGGCGACCGCCCTCTCCACACTGGCCGACGACATCGTCGGTGGTGAGGGCAGGTGCGGCAGCGATGAACGTCTTTCCGATCAGCAGGCGGCGGTTCCTGACGGTCGCCGGTGGCGCCGCCACGGTGGTGGCGGTGAGCCAACTCGTCGCCGAGCTGCCCGAGGCGTACGCGGCGGAGCTGGATGCCGCCCCGTTCACCCTCGGGGTCGCTTCCGGTGAGCCTCGGCACGACAGCGTGGTGCTCTGGACCCGGCTCGCCCCGGACCCGCTGGACGCGGTCGACGGCGGGATGCCGGCCGAGCCGGTGCGGGTGCGCTGGGAGGTGGCCCGGGACCCCGGGTTCCGGCACCTGGTCCGGACCGGTGAGGTGACCGCACTGCCCGAGTCCGCGCACGCGGTGCACGTGGTGGTGCCGCACCTGAGCCCGGACCGCTGGTACTGGTATCGCTTCCGGGTCGGCGAGGCAACCAGCCGGGTCGGGCGTACCCGGACGTTGCCGGCACCCGGCGCGAAGGTCGACCACCTGCGGTTCGCCTTCGCCTCCTGCCAGTCCTGGGCCGGCGGCCCGTACCCGGCCTACCGGGACATGGCCGAGCAGGAGCTGGACTTCGTGGTGCACCTCGGCGACTACATCTACGAGACCACCGACGGCAGCCTGACCGAGTTCCGCCGGCTGCACGCCCTCTACAAGACCTCGCCCGACCTGCGGGCCGCGCACGCCCGGTTCCCGTTCATCCTCACCTGGGACGACCACGAGGTGCAGAACAACTACGCCGGGCCGGTCGCCGGGGCGGCCGGGGACGGGCGGCCGTTCCTGGAACGCCGGGCGAACGGCTACCAGGCGTACCACGAGCACCTGCCGCTCCGCCCCGAGCAGCGGCCGGACGGGCCGGACATGCTGCTCTACCGCCGGTTCGACTTCGGCCGGCTGGCCCGGTTCAGCGTGCTGGACACCCGGCAGTACCGTAGCGACCAGGCCCTCGGCGACGGCCGCAAGGAGCCGACCGGCGAGGTCTTCGACCCGACCCGGACGATGACCGGCCCGGAGCAGGAGCGCTGGCTGCTGGACGGGCTGCGCCGGTCGAAGGCGCGCTGGAACGTGATCGCCCAGCAGACCATCATGGCCGCCTTCGACTACGACCTCGGACCCGGGCGGATCGTCAACCTGGACCAGTGGGACGGCTATCCGCCGGCCCGCTCCCGGATCCTCGACTTCGTCGCCCGGCACCGGATCTCGAACCCGGTCGTCCTCAGTGGAGACTGGCACACCCACTGGGTCAACGACCTGAAGTCCGACTTCGCCGACGCCCGGTCCCGGACCGTCGCCACCGAGTTCGTCGGCACGTCGATCTCCTCCGGTGCCGGCTGGGACGCGGACGTCCGGGCCGGGCTGGCCGCCAACCCGCACGTGCGGTTCTACAACGGCAGCTACCGGGGGTACGTGATCTGCGACGTCACCGAGCGGCGCTGGCGGGCCGACCTGCGGATCGTGCTGGACGCCCGTGACCCGGCCTCGCCGGCGTACACGATCGCGGCGTTCGAGGTGCGCGACGGGGTGCCGGGGGCGCGCCGGATCGACGCCGGGGACGGGATCGTCGGCCGGGTCGCCGACCAGGTCACCGGCGACCCACTGCCGAACGTCGAGGTGGCGGTCTTCCGCGCCGACGGCAGCCGGCTGGTGGCCAGCACGACCGATCCGTCCGGCGAGGTGCTGGCCTTCGCGCCGCCCGGCGACTACACCGTCAGTGTCAACGGGGTCGGCTACGAGCCGCTGACCCGGCAGGTCGCCGTCCGGGCCGGTACGCCGAGCCGGCTCGACCTGCGGCTGACCCGGGCGGCGACCCGGGCCGGAACGGGTCGGACGGTACCCGGGCCGCAGTCCTCGGCCGGCGTGACCGACCCGGTGCTCGGTAACGACCTGGTGGCGCTGGCCGTCTCGGCCGGTACGGACGACCCGCAGCTTGCCGGGGTGACGGTCGGCAAGCCGTTGGACTTCGCCGCCGTCGGCCACCTCGACCAGCTCGACTGGATCAACCTGCCGTACGCCTCGGCGGCCCAGCCGCGCGGCGGCAACGCCTGGCAGCAGCGCACCGTCCGGTCCACCGCCGTCGAGGTGCTGGACGGGCCGGTGGCGGCGGTCCGGGCCACCGGGGTCAGCACCGCCGTGCCGGACATCGCGGTGGTGACGACGTACAGCATCCGGCCGGGTGAGCCGTGGGTGGCGGTGGAGAGCGTCTTCCGCAACGGCGGGAGTGTGGCACGCACGTTCTGGATCGGGGACGCCCTCGACCACGACGGTGCCGGGCAGCGCAGCGGGGTACCGGGGCACGGCACCATCACCAGCGGCACCCCGGCCGACTATCCGCCGGCCGCGCCCTGGATCGGGATGACCGGCTCGGACCGGCAGACCTACGGGCTCTGCTACGAGGAGACCGGGTTCGTCGCGTACGCCGCGTACAACTGGGTGATGAGTCAGCGGCAGGTGACGCTGGAGCCGGGCGCGACGTTCACGCTGCGGCGGCGGATCGTGGCGCTGGACAACGGCGGGGCGGCCGACCCGTTCGCCGTACTCGAAAGGGTTTGACGGTCCTTTTCGCCGAATTCGGTTGTGAACCACCGGTCTGGCGGGAATGGGGGGAGTACCCCTGTCCCGGCACTTGAGCAGACCGATGGAGGTTGTCGTGGCCACCACCAGCGACAGCAGCGATAGCGCTCCGACGAAGGCTGATGTCGAGAACAAGACCGATGTGGACAAGGCGCTACTGGGCGGAAGCACCTATCGGAGCCTCGGGGAGCAGCGGCTCTCCCCGGCCGAGGAGCGCTTCGAGCGGGGCCGCCGGACCACCGGCCTCTGGCTCGCCCCGCTCGTCTCGGTGGTCTTCCTGGCGCTGCCGCTCGACATGCCCGGCAACCAGCAGACCCTGGCCGGCATCCTGCTCGGCGTCATCGTGCTCTGGGTCACCGAGCCCGTGCCGATTCCGGTCGGTGGGCTGCTCGGCGTCGCCGCCGTCGTCGTGCTCGGGGTGGCACCCGCCGACGACGTACTCGGGCCGTTCGGTTCGTCGACGGTCTTCACCTTCATCGGTGCGTTCATCCTGGCCCAGGCGATGCTCAAGCACGGGCTGGCGCGGCGGTTCGCGTTCCGGATGCTGTCGCTGCCCGGGGTCGGCCGGACCACCGGCCGGGTGGTCGTCACGTTCGGTCTGATCACCGCCCTGCTCTCCGCCTTCGTCTCGAACACCGCGACGGTGGCGATGCTGCTGCCGACCGCGCTGGGCATCCTCGCGGTGATCGCGAAGCTGCTGCAAGAGCGGGGTATCGCCCGGGCGGACTTCGACCCCACCCGGCTGCGGGTCGGCATCGCGCTGATGCTCATGCTCGCCTACGGCGCCAGCGTCGGCGGCCTGCTCACCCCGGTCGGCACCCCGCCGAACCTGATCGGACGGGACCTGATCGCGGAGGCGACCGGGGAGCGGATCTCGTTCACCGAGTGGATGGCGGTCGCCTTCCCGATCTGCGCGCTGATGTTCGTCGCCCTCGCCACGGTGCTGCTGCTGTTGAACAAGCCGGAGATCCGCCGGATCGACGGCGTCGCCGAGTACGTCGCCAGCGAGCGCGCCCAACTCGGCCGGCTCTCCAGGGCCGAGCGCAACACCCTGGTCGCCTTCACCGTCACGGTGGTGCTGTGGATCACCCCGGGCGTGGTGGCACTGGTCTGGGGCAGCGACTCCAGCCAGTACGAGTGGATCGGCGGGCGGCTCGACGAGGGAATCGTGGCGGTGTTCGGCGCCGCGCTGCTGTTCCTGCTCCCCACCGACTGGAAGAGCCGGTCGTTCACCCTCACCTGGTCGGACGCGGCCCGGATCGACTGGGGCACCATCCTGCTCTTCGGCACCGGCATCATCTTCGGCGCGCTGCTGGAGAGCAGCGGCCTGGCCAAGACGATCGGCGACGGCAGCGCCGACCTGTTCGGGCTGAGCAGCGCGGTCGCGATCACCGCGTTCGCCGTCCTGCTGGCCATCGTCATCTCCGAGACGACCAGCAACACCGCCTCGGCCGCCGTGGTGGTGCCGATCATCATCCCGGTGGCGGTGGCCGCCGGGATCAACCCGTTCGTACCGGCGCTGGCGGCCACCTTCGCCGCCTCGTTCGGCTTCATGCTGCCGGTCTCCACCCCGCAGAACGCGATCGTCTACGGCTCGGGCGTCGTACCGATCACCCGGATGATCCGCTCCGGGTTCTCCTTCGACATCCTGGGCGCGATCCTGATCATGCTGCTCCTGCCGCTGATGGTCGCGCTCGTCGGGTTGGGGGCGTGATGGCGGCCCCGGGGTCCGGCCCGGAGGTGCGGCGCATCGCGGTGATTCCCGGCGACGGCATCGGCGTCGAGGTGACCGAGGCGGCCCGACAGGTGCTCGACGCGGTGGCCCGGCGGCACCGGATCGCGCTGGCGTACGACGAATTCGACTGGTCCTGCCGGCGCTGTCTCACCGAGGGCGCCATGATGCCGGCCGACGGCCTCGACCGGCTGCGCTCGGCGGACGCGATCCTGCTCGGCGCGGTGGGCTGGCCGGGCGTACCGGACCACGTCTCGCTGTGGGGGCTGCTGATCCCGATCCGCCGGACGTTCCGGCAGTACGTCAACCTGCGCCCGATCCGGGTCTTCCCCGGAGTGCCCAGCCCGGTCCGGGACGCCCGGCCGGGCGCGGTCGACCTGGTGGTGGTCCGGGAGAACGTGGAGGGCGAGTACAGCGAGATCGGTGGTCGGTTCAACCGGGGATTTCCGGACGAGATGGCGGTGCAGGAGGCGGTCTTCACCCGGGCCGGGGTGACCCGGATCGTCGACTACGCGTTCGGGCTGGCCCGGACCCGCCGGTCGTACGTCACCTCGGCCACCAAGTCGAACGGGATCGTGCACACCATGCCGTTCTGGGACGAGGTGGTGGCCGAGCGGGCCGCCGAGCATCCCGACGTGCGGTGGGACGCCGAGCACATCGACGCGCTCGCCGCCAAGCTGGTGCTGCAACCCGACCGGTTCGACGTCATCGTCGGGTCCAACCTCTTCGGTGACATCCTCAGCGACCTCGCCGCGGCGGTGGCCGGCAGCATCGGGATCGCACCGTCGGCGAACCTGGATCCGACCGGTACCTTCCCGTCGATGTTCGAACCGGTGCACGGCTCGGCGCCGGACATCGCCGGTCAGGGCATCGCCAACCCGCTCGGCGCGGTCTGGTCGGCCGCGTTGATGCTCGACCACCTGGGATATCCGGCGGCTTCGGCCGAGGTGGTCACCGCGATCGAGGCGTGCCTGTCGGATCCGGCCACCCGGACCCGGGACCTGGCCGGCACCGCCACCACCAGGGAGGTGGTGAGCGCCCTGCTCGCCCGGCTCGACTGAGCCGGCGGTAGCTGCTCAGCAGACATGGCCCATGCCCAGAAAGGTGTCCACGACTTGGCACAGGGCCATATCGATGGGATCTGACTCGGCTTCAGTAGGGATGGTGTCCTACTGGCGGGTGTCTCGCTGTTCCCGCGCTCCCGGTGGTGGACTGGCCTGCTGCTGGTGGTCAGCCACGGACGGGCGGCACGCCGGTTACGCTGAGGCTCCCGCCATCCCTGGTGGGGACCCATTGATCATCGCCGTGGGCTGGACCGGTAGCGTCCCGGACCGTTCGGTGCCGATCGATGCTCTCGTGGGCCCCACGCAGTTGCCGTAGCTGGGCACCCAATTGGAGCCCGCCGTGCCGTCGGACCACCGCCCCACTTGCGTGACCGCCCCACTTGCGTCACCGCCCCTTCGGTGCGGAAGAATGCCCTCATGACCGAGGACCGGGAGTTCCCCTCAAGCTCCAAACTGGACACCACGGTTCCGCACTCGGCGCGGATCTGGAACTACTGGCTCGGCGGCAAGGATCACTTCGCGGTCGACCGGGCCGCCGGCGATGAGGTGATCGCACACATCCCGGACATCCCCATCGGGGCCAAGGCCGAGCGCGCGTTCCTCAAGCGCGTGGTCAGGTTTCTCGTCGAGGATGCCGGCATCCGTCAGTTCCTCGACGTCGGCACCGGGCTCCCCTCGGCGGACAACACCCACGAGGTCGCGCAGTCCCTCGACCCGCACTGCCGGGTGGTCTACATCGACAACGACCCGCTCGTCATGGCGCATGCACGTGCGCTCCTGACCAGCGCGCCGGGAGGCAGCTGCGACTACGTCGAAGCCGATCTACGGCAGCCGGACACGATACTCGCGTCCGCGCGGCAGACGCTCGACTTCTCGCAGCCGATCGGGCTCATGCTCCTCGGCGTCGTGAACCACCTCATGGACGACGACGTGGCGTACGGCTCCGTCGCGCAGCTGGTGCAGGCGATGCCCACCGGTAGCTACCTGGTGCTCACCCACTCCACCGCGGAAATCCACGGCGAGCCGATGCTGCGCGTGATGCGGGAAACCACCGAGCGCGGCGGCACGCCAATCCGCGCCAGGACGAAGACGGAACTCGAACGCTTCTTCGACGGCTTGGATCTGCTGGAGCCCGGTGTCGTTACATGCTCGCGCTGGCGCCCCGACCCGGAGTCCGACGAGCCGGAGGTCTACCTGTTCGGCGGCGTCGGCCGCATCGGCTGAGCTGAGCCTCTCGACGCCGGTCAGCCACGAGGGCAACCTATTCGCGGGCACGGGGGGTGTCCCTACTGCCCACCTGCACAAGCTGGGCGTCGACACGTTCGGCATCGACCTGTCACCCGCGATGATCGACCTGGCCCGGCGTGAGCACCCCGACCTGCGGTTCGAAGTGGGCTCGATGACGGACCTGCAACTCGCCGACGCTTCGATCGCCGCACTCCTCGCGTTCTGGTCGTTGATCCACATCCGCGACAACGTGGTCCCCACGGTGTTCGGCCACTTCCATCGGGTGTTGCGTCCCGGCGGACCGCTAATGCTCGGCTTTCACGTTGGCGACGAGTCGCGGTTGAAGACGCAGGGCTACGGCGGCCACCCGATGAAGGTCTACGTCCACCGCCGCCAGCCTGACCAAGTGGCCGCGTGGCTACGCGACGCCGGATTCACGGTCAAGGCCCAAATGGTTCTCGACCTCGACCAGAGCGTCCCAGGCGCGATCATCTTCGCATACCGCCAGCCCTAACCTCGGCTGCGATCCGGCCGGCGCCCGCGACATTCAATGAGACGACGTGCCACATCCGGCGCCACCACGCCACCTTCGATGAGACTTCACCCGAAGCCGTCTCACCGATGTTGTCGTCCTCCGGGTCAGCGCCCTTGCGCCGCGCCAACTCGGCTGGGACGGGACACTCGGCTTCAGTAACGACGGGATCGAACTCGGCTTCAGTAGTGGCGCCGGCGAGGGTACGCCGCGGCGAGCACGAAGCCCGCCAGCCCGATCCCGCCGCCAGCCCAGCCGAGCCATCCGGGGACCCTGCCGAGCGCCACGGAGCTGTCGGGCCGCGCGCCGAATCCGACGCTGGTGGCCCGGTCGCCCAGGATCCGCGCGTCCAGTGCGATCGGCTCGCTGGGCTCGGCGGAATACAGGACAGCGTCGTCTCGGAGCCGCTGGAGTTCCTCCCTCGACAAACGGATCGTGACGGGCGTTTCGGTGCCGTCGGAGGCCCAGGAGCCGTCGCACTCACGACTCTGCGTGCAGAAGAGCCTGGGGTTCATCTCGACCTGCCCCGGCTCGCCGTACCTCCAGACGTATTCGGGCCCGCCGCGCTCGAACCATCCCATGCACGCCAGCACGCCGACGGTCAGACCTATCCCGGCCAGGAGCAGCGCCCATCCGGGTGCGTCGCGGAAAGAAGCGATCCGGCCCTCAAGGTTGGCGATGACGAGTACGGGGATCACGAACACCCCGGCGAATCCCAGCATGGCGGCCAGCAGGATCATGCCGGCCAGCCGGGTCCCCGGGTCATCGAGAAGGACCCACACGATCAAGGATGCCGCCGCGACGAGCGGCAGGGTCCAGAGCGCCAGCCTCCGTTTTGACACGCCTCCATCTTGGCACCCAATCCCGTACGCGTCGCTCCTGTGTCGGGCAGGGGTACGAGGCACAGCCTCCGGTGCGCGGCCTCGCAGCAGCTCCAGCTCAATTGGTAACGCGGGCGACAACCGGCAGGGAGACGGGGTCAGCGCAGCGGTTCCGGCTCGGTGACGTCGGCGACCCGGCCGTCCAGGGCGGCGACGGCCGCGTCGGCCTCCAGCGCCACGGCGGTGCCCCGCTCGCCGGTGCCGAGCGTGATAGTGCGGCCCCGGATCCGTTCGTCCGCCACCACCGGCCACGCCGTGCGGGAGCCGAACGGGGTGATGGTGCCGCGCTCGTAGCCGGTCGCCGCCTTGGCCTCGTCGGCGTCCGGCAGGGCGAGCCGGTTGACCCCGAGCAGGGTACGCAGCTTCGGCCAGGAGATCACCCGGTCGCCGGGGACCAGGACGAAGACGAAGTCCTGCGCGCCCCGGCGTACCACGATGGTCTTCACCACGTCCGGGACCTCGACGCCGATCGCCTCAGCGGCCTCGGCGACGCTGCGGACCGGCCCGTGCCGGATCACCCGGTGCGGGATACCAGCCGAGGTGAGGGCGGCGATCGCGGACATGGCGTCACCGTACCCGCCGGCCGGGCGGTGTCGCGGCGGCTCCGGCGACGCGGGCCGCGACGAGCAGCAGAGCGGCGACCGTTCATGCAGGCGGGCGACCAGCGCCCTTGGGGCGAGATCAAGCCGGGAGTTGCGGCCCGGCGCACAAAGGCCCGCCCCGGACCGCTGCGGGGGGAGAGGGCAGCGACTTGGCGATGGACTGCGCGCGGCGTACGCGGATAGTCAGGTGGAAGCGCACATCGTCGAGCGGGCCGAGGACGTTGCTACCCTGGCGGGTAGATGGGAGAGAATCCGCAGTCACGCCCTCCCAAGCTCTGCCTCACTGGCACTGATCAAGGAAGCAGCCCAGCATGGATGTCCTGACCGGCGCCCACTGGCGCAAGAGCACCCGCAGTGGCAACAACGGCGGCGCATGTGTCGAGGTCGCCGACAACCTTTCCGGCGTCGTCCTGGTCCGCGACACCAAGGACCGTGACGGCGGCACTCTGGCCTTCGCCCCGGCGGCGTGGCGCGTGTTCGTCGGCGAGGTAGCCCGCCGGCCGTAGCCGCGCCAGAGGCACGTCAGTGCCCCGCACCCCGGACAGCCCGGGCGCGGGGCGCTGCGCCTTTGTCAGCCGACCGCGATTGCGTACCTACCAGGAGCACCGGAAGGAACAGCCCACATGTCGATCGAGGCCAGCAGCGGAGAGCCGGAGAACAGTGGCGGGGTCGGCTCCGCCGGCCCGGAGCTGACCGGTCGGGAGATCCGGCTCGCCGCCCGGCCGCACGGTGAACCCGGCCCGGAGAACTTCGCACTGGTCAGCACCACTGTGCCCGCTCCCGGACCGGGCCAGATCCTGGTGCGGAACACCTGGATGTCGGTCGACCCGTACATGCGGGGGCGGATGGACAACCGGAAGTCGTACATGCCGCCGTTCCGGGTCGGTGCCGCCCTGGACGGCGGGGCGATCGGCGAGGTCGTCGCCTCCGCAGCCCCGGCGGTACCGGTCGGGACGACCGTGTCGCATGTCCTCGGCTGGCGCGAGTACGCCGTACTCGACGCCGCCGCCGCGACCGTGGTCGACACCTCGGTCGCGCCGGCCGAGGCGTACCTCGGGGTGCTCGGCATGCCCGGGGTGACCGCGTACGTCGCGCTCACCGACACCGCTCCGGTCCGGCCCGGGGACGTGGTCTTCGTCTCCGCCGCCGCCGGTGCGGTGGGCTCGGTCGCCGGGCAGCTCGCCCGCAAGCTCGGCGCGGCCCGGGTGATCGGCTCGGCCGGCGGTCCGGAGAAGGCGAGGCGGCTGGTGGAGGAGTTCGGCTACGACGTGGCGATCGACTACCGGGCCGGTTCGATCGGTACGCAGTTGGCGGCGGCGGCGCCCGACGGGATCGACGTCTATCTGGACAACGTCGGCACCGACCATCTGGAGGCCGCCCTGGCCGCGCTGCACGTCGGTGGCCGGGTCGCGCTGGTCGGCGCGATCAGCGTCTACAACGCGACCGCGCCGGTGCCCGGCCCGACCAACCTGGTGCTGGCGCTGACCAAGCGGCTCAGCCTGCGCGGCATGCTGGTGACCGACCACCTGGACCGGTTCGCCGAGTACCTCCCGCTGGCGGCGGGCTGGCTGGCCGACGGCACGCTGCGGACCGCGACCACGGTCCGGGACGGGATCGAGGCGGCCCCGGGCGCCTTCCTGGAGATGCTCCGGGGCGGCAACGTCGGCAAGATGCTGGTGCGGCTCGCCGACCAGGTCCGTTAGCGACCGACCGCGCCGCGTCCCAATGCGGGGTCCGGGAGGCGGCGCGGTGCTGGCTGGACCGGACGTCCTCGACCCGTCCCCACCGGGGTCCACGATGGTCGGTGCGGGCGGAGGGTGAGGTAACCGGACGGACATGTCCGAACCGGTCGCTCGACCCCTCCGGCCTGCCCGGGCCGGTCCTGCCGGCGCCGGTCCGGAAACAAATCGGCAACCTTCTCTGTTCCGTCGCGGAAACACACCCCTTACAGACTCGGCGTCCCACGGATCTTCCTAGGGGGACGGCATGAGCGAAAGCGGTGGGCGATTCAGGCAGCTCGGGCTCCGTGGCCGTGCCGACGGGCGCGGCGAGGAGACGGCATGAACCAGCAGGACCAGTCCACAGTCAGCCGGCGGGGCTTTCTCCGCGCGGTCGGGGTCAGCGGCGGGGCGGGCGCGATGCTCGCCACGATGGGCGCGCTCGGGCTCGCCCCGACCGCCGCCTCGGCGGCACCGCCGTTCCGGGCACCGGCCCGCTCCGACTTCAGCCTGACCGGCCGGTCAGGCGCCCGAGTGGTGGTGCTCGGCGGCGGCGTCGCCGGCCTCGCCGTCGCGTACGAGCTGGGCAAGGCGGGGTACGACTGCACGGTGCTGGAGGCGCGCGCCCGGGCCGGTGGCCGGAACCTGACCGTCCGGGGCGGCGACGTGGAGACCGACCTCGACGGGCGTACCCAGCGGGCCAGGTTTTCCGACGGGGTCTACTTCAACGCCGGCCCGGGCCGGATCGCGCAGTGGATGGTCACCATGGACTACTGCCGCGAGCTTGGCGTACCGGTGGAGGTGTTCACCAACGCGAACGCGGACGCCTGGATCTACAACGAGTCGGCCGGGATGACCGCGCCGGTCCGCTACCGCACCGCCAAGGCGGACGTCTACGGGTACGTCTCCGAGCTGCTGGCCAAGGCGACCGACCAGGGAGCGCTGGACGACCGGCTGACCGGCGACGACAAGCAGCGGCTGCTCTCGTTCCTACAGAGCTACGGCGCGATCGGTGGGCGCACCAGCGGGTGGGCGTACACCGGTACCGGCCGGCGGGGTTACGCCAGCTATCCCGGCGCGGGCAACGACGCGGGCGTACCGCTGGGTGCCCCGCCGCCGCTGTCCGACGTCTTCGCCAGCAACGTCGGCCGGTACTTCTCCTTTGAACTGGGCTACGACCAGGCGATGCTGATGTTCCAGCCGGTCGGCGGGATGGACCAGATTCCCCGGGCCCTGGCGAAGGCGGTCGGCACGCACCGGATCCAGCTCGGCGCCGAGGTGACCGGGGTGACCGACCGGGACGGCAAGGTCGAGGTGACCTACCGGCGGGGTGGCCGGGAGCGTCTGGTCCGGGCCGACTTCTGCGTGGCGACACTGCCGCCGCACCTGATGGCCCGGATGCCGCACAACCTCGGCACCGACGTGACGGCGGCGCTCGGCAGTTTCCCGACCACCGCCTCCGGCAAGATCGGTCTGGAGTACCGGAGCCGCTGGTGGGAGCTTGACCAGCGAATCTACGGCGGTATCACGGAGACCGACCTCGACCTGTCGCACATCTGGTATCCGTCGCACGGCTTCCACGGCCGGCGGGGCCTGATCGTCGGCTACTACAACACCGGGGCGAACGCCCGGGCGTACAGCGCGCTGACCCCGGCGCAACGGCAGGAGCGGGCGGTCATGCAGGGCGTGAAGATCCACGGCGAGAAGTACCGCTCCGAGCTGGTGACGGCGTACTCGCACGCCTGGGACCGGACCCGCTACCTGGAGGGTGCCTGGACCTCGCCGCCGCACGGCACCGCCGGCTACGACCTGCTGCTCCGGCCGGCCGGTCGGGTCTACTTCGCCGGTGACTGGCTGAGCCACGAGGTGGCCTGGCAGCACGGTGCGTTCGTCTCGGCCCGCTCGGTGGTCACCGCGCTGCACCAGCGGGTGATGGCGGGCTGACGCCGTCACGTGGTTCAGCGGTTGGTCGACAGAGACGCCGCTGGCCGGGTCCCCGATGGTGGGGACCCGGCCAGCGGGTGTGTTCATGCTTGTTCGTTCGTTAGCTGTTGTTCCAGGTGTTGGCGACCAGGTCAGCAGCCTGGTCCTCCCACTGCGCGTACGCGTCCGGGTACGCCGACACCTGCACCTTCTGCGCCGCGGCAGTCAGCGGCAGGTCATGCCAACCGTCAACCTGACGCAGTCCCTTCAGGAACGCGGTGGTCGAGTACTCCGGATCGGTGATCTGCTCCGGCGTTCCCCAACCCGACGACGGACGCTGCTGGAACAGCCCCTGCGAATCGTGGTCGTTACGGTCACCCAGATGACCCAGGTTCTCCAGCTTCGACTCCTGAAGGCTGGTACCGA